>NZ_JBHXTG010000055.1:0-63367 GCF_042677465.1 Kitasatospora sp. NPDC127111 | reverse complement strand
CCGGCGGGGGGGGGCGGCGCGGGGCCGGGGGGGGGCCGGGGGGGGGGGGGGGCGGGGGGGGCCCCCCCCCCCGGCGGGGGGTCAGGAGCCCGCGGGGGCCGGCCTGACGAGCTCCTTGAGCACGTCCTCCATGGTGACCAGGCCGATGGCCGTCCCGTCGGCGTCGACCGCCGCGGCGAGGTGGGTGCCGGAGCGCCGCATCGCGGTGAGCACGTCGTCCAGCGGGGTGTCCGCGGGGACGCGGGCGATCGGCCGCAGCACGCGGGCGGGGAACGGCCGGTCCCGGGCGCCGTCCTGCTCCAGCGCGTCCTTGATGTGCAGGTAGCCGGCCACCGTGCGGTCCTCGGCGAGGACGGGGAAGCGCGAGTAGCCGGTGCGCGCGGCGAGCTGCTCCAGCTCCTCCGGCGTCGTCCCGGGGCCCGCGAAGACGATCCGCCCGCGCGGGGTGACCACCTCCGAGACCGGACGGGAACCCAGCTCCAGCGCGTCCCGGAGCAGTTCGGTGTCGCGCTCGCTGAGCAGCTCGGCGTCGGAGGAGTCCTGGACCATCCGGGCCAGCTCCTCCTCGCTGAACACCGAGGCGACCTCGTCCTTCGGCTCGACCTTCAGCAGCCGCAGGATGCCGTTGGCGAAGGCGTTGATGGAGAACGCGACCGGCCGCAGCGCCCTGGTCGCCGCGACCAGCGGCGGCACCAGCAGGTACGCGGCCCGCTCCGGCGCGGCCAGCGCGATGTTCTTCGGGATCATCTCGCCGAGCAGCATGTGCAGGTAGGTCGCGACGGTCAGCGCGATCACGAACGCGATCGGGTGGATCAGCGAGTCCGGCACGCCGACGGCGTGGAACGGCGGCTCCAGCAGGTGCGCGATGGCCGGTTCGGCGACCACGCCGAGCACCAGCGAGGAGACGGTGATCCCCAGCTGTGCGGTGGCCAGCATCGCGGAGACGTGCTCCAGGCCCCAGATCACCGTGCGGGCGCGGCGGTCGCCGGCCTCGGCGCGCGGTTCGATCTGGCTGCGGCGCACCGAGATCAGCGCGAACTCGCCGCCGACGAAGAAGGCGTTGGTCACCAGGGTGAGCAGGCCGATGAGGAGCTGGACGACGGTCATCGGGCGCCCTCCCCCGTCCCCGAGCCCGAGCCCGAGCCCGTCCCCGAGCCCGAGCCCGACCCGGACCCGCCTCCGCCCCCGGACCCGTTCTCGGTTTCCGCCTCGGATCCGCGCTCCGGCGCGGTGATCCGGACCCGCTCGGCGACGTGGTGGGCGACGGCCTTGACCTCCAGGAGCCAGCCGCCGGCCCCGACCCGGTCGCCCGGCACGGGGATGCGGCCGAGCCGGTCGGCGATCAGGCCGGCCAGCGTCTCGTACGGGCCGTCGGTGTCCGGGAGGCCGATCGCCTCCAGCTGGTCGGTGCGGGTGATGCCGTCCGCGTCCCAGCGGTGACGGCCGTCCCGACCCTCGCCCAGGTCGATCAGGTCCGCCAGTTCGGCCGGGTCGTGCTCGTCCACGACCTCGCCGACGACCTCCTCGACGATGTCCTCCAGGGTGGCGATCCCGGCCGTGCCGCCGTACTCGTCGATGACGACGGCCATGGTCTGCTCGCCGCGCAGCCGGTCCAGCAGGCGGTCGACGGTGAGCGTCTCGGGCACCAGCAGGGGTTCGGTCATCAGGTTCGCCACGGGGTGCAGGTGGCGCCGGTCCGCGGGGACGGTGAGCGCGTCCTTGATGTGGACGGCGCCGACCACCTGGTCGAGGTTGTTCCGGTAGACCGGGAAGCGGGACAGGCCGGTGGCGCGGGTCAGGTTGGCGACGTCGGCGGCGGTGGCGCGCTCCTCCAGTGCCCGGACGTCGACCCGCGGGGTCATCACGTTCTCCGCCGTCAGCTCGCGCAGGTTCAGCGAGCGGACGAACAGTTCGGCGGTGTCGGGCGCTATCGCCCCCGCGCGGGCCGAGTGGCGGGCGAGCGCCACCAGTTCCTGCGGGGTGCGGGCGGAGGCCAGGTGCTCGGCGGGCTCCAGGCCGACCCGGCGCACCACCCGGTTGGCGGTGTCGTTGAGGTGGCCGATGAACGGCGAGAACGCGGCCGAGAACCAGTACTGCGGCCCGGCCACCACCTTGGCCACCGCGAGCGGCCGGGAGATCGCCCAGTTCTTCGGCACCAGCTCGCCCGCCACCATCAGCACCACCGTCGACAGCAGCACACCGAGCAGCACGGCGACGGTCTCGGCGGCGCCCTCCGGCAGACCGAGCGCGGTCAGCGGTCCGCGCAGCAGCGCGGCCACCGACGGCTGGGCGATCATGCCGATGACCAGGCTGGTGATGGTGATGCCCAGCTGGGCGCCGGAGAGCTGGAACGTCAGCCGGCCGACCGCCTTCAGCGCGGTGGCGGCGCCGCGCTCGCCGTTGGCGGCCGCCCGCTCCACCGCGCCGCGTTCGACGGTGGTCAGCGAGAACTCGGCGGCGACGAACACCGCGCAGGCGGCGGTGAGCAGCAGGGCGAGGAGCAGCAGGAGCACCTCGGTCACCGTGCCACCCCCGCCCCGGCAGGTGAAGACGTCAGGGCAACAGCGGCACGGTGGGCACTGGGAGGCTCGTCCATCGCGGGGACCGCGACTCCTTTACGGCGTGAGGTTGGGTCGATTCGAACGGACGGCCGGGCCGCGGGGGCCCGGCCGGTCACTCCACAGGAGTGTAAAGGGTTCGCAAATCGACACGCTGCAGGGCCGTCACGGTGTTGGGCCGTCAGCCGATCAGGTCGAGCGCCCCCAGCGCCCCGGCCCCGCCCAGGGCCATGAAGACCGGCATCAGGATCTTGATCTCGACCCGGCTGCCGGCCCGGAACCGCATGCCCTTGGGCGGGCCGACCGGGTACCAGCGGCGGCGGCCGATCGGGATCGGCCACAGGACCGGGCAGCCGGAGACGGTCAGCGCGTCACCGATGCAGTGCACCAGCGCGCCGAGCACGATGGGCAGACCCACCCAGAGGTACTCCTGGCCGGGCTCGGTGAACAGCCAGGCGGCGCCGTTGCCGGGCTTGTCCAGCACCTCGACCAGCATCCACGCGCTGCACGCGCCCAGCAGCCAGACCAGCACGTCGCTGGAGACCCGGGCGTGCCGCCACAGCAGTCCCTCGATGGCCAGCACCATGTGGACGAAGAGCACCACCAGGACGCCCCACCGGCCGCCGTAGACGCAGGCCGCCGACGCTCCGGCGCCGCAGAGCACCGCCCAGACCCAGGTGTGGGTCAGGGTCCGGTGCCCGCCGGAGCGGCGCGGGTCGCCCTTGCCGCGGGTCGACTTGTAGACCGCGTACGAGAGGTTGTCGATCACCTCGCACAGCGCCCGGGAGATGGGCCCGAAGGCCCGCGATATGGTCGCCGCCTTGTGGTCGAGGTCGGGTGCGAGCGCCGCGCCCGCGCAGATCAGAGCCCCTGCGAGCAGCACCGGCCAGGGCATCGGGTGGTCCCAGGCCGCCGCGGCCGCGCCCACCCCCAGCCAGGCCGCCGCCCCGGAAAGCGAGTGCGCCGGTCCCATCATCGCGACAACCATCCCTCGGTCGGCTCGGTCGTCAGGCGCCCCTCGCGCCTGACGGTCCCGCAGCATATCGACAGACGATCACGTGATCACACACCCGTGGCCGTGCTCAGCCGCCGCCCTGCCTCAACTGCGCGGCGGTGGTGGTTCGTTCACGGTCGGTGGTGGTGCGGGCGCGGTCCTGCAGGGCGGGCAGGCCGATCCGCCCGCCGTCCTGCCCGGAGGCCTCGGTCCACAGCGCGAGCAGGGCGGCGGCCTCGTCGTGCAGGCGCTCGAAGCGGTCCGGCGCGCCGGCCACCTGCCGCAGCCAGCCCTGGGCGAGGTGGCCGGCCGGGTCGGCGGCGAACGCCGGGCGCTCGCCGGACGGCGCCAGCCCGCGCAGGGCCGCGTCCCGCCAGTCGGTGCGGGCCTCGTCGCCCCGTCCGCGCAGGACGTCGTCGGCGATGCCGTCGAAGACGCCGGCCGACGCGGCGGCCCGGACCAGCGGGTCGGTGATCACGGCCTCCGCCGGGTCCGGTCCGACCGCGCCGAGGCCGGCCGCGCCCTGCCGGAGGTCGGCGGCCCGCAGGACGGCGTAGGCGGCCGGATCCTCCGACAGCCCCCGCAGCACGTCGATCAGGTCGCTCTTCGGGACGGCGACGTGCACGCCCTGCCCGTCCTGCCAGACGTCGGCGTCCGGCGCGTCGTGCGCCAGGTAGGCGTCGTTGACGCCGGTGAGCACCGCGTGGGTGTCGGCGGCGTAGTCGGCGAGGGCCGCGGCGAGCGGACCGCGCACCTGCGGGTGGACGCGGTGGTCCGGGCGGCCGGCGACCGCGAGCAGGACGCGGCGCAGCGCGCGGGCCTGCTCCGGGGTGTGGCTGCCGGGCCGGTCGCCGGCGGTGGCCCGCCGCAGGCCGTCCGCGAGTTCGCCGCACGAGAGGTCGGACCGCCAGGTCGCGCCGAGCACCGTACGGACCCGCTCGTCGCCGCGCAGTCCGGCGCAGTCCCGGTCGGGGTCGTCGCGGCCGAGCGCCCACCAGAGCCCCGCGCCGACCGCGGCCGCCACCACCAGGGCGATGGCGGCGGCCGCGGTGCGGGCGGTGGGCCGGGTGGCCGGCATCAGGCGTTGCCCCGGCCGAGGTAGCGGCTCGCGGTGTCGCTGCTGCGGTTGCGGCTGTTGAGCATGTCGTCCTGGAGGGAGTTGATGTTCGGGCCGTCGGGATCCATGCCGCGGTCGCGGGCCCAGATGCCCACCATGTCGGACATCTGACGGTTGGCACCGAGGTAGGTGTCGGAGATCTTGGCGTTCGCCTCGGTGTTGTTCTGGTCCTTCTCCTCCAGGCTGACCGCGTAGGTCCAGGTGTCGACCAGGCGCTGGGCGGCGTCGCCGAGCGGCGCGATCGGGGTGACCGGGGCGCCGATGGTGTGGTACAGGACCTTGGCCTTCCAGTCGGCCTGCGCGTTCTTGTCGTCGCGCATGTCCATCACGGTGTCGGCCCGGATGGCGTCGAAGACGCCGAGGGCCGCGGCGCCCTTGCCCATCGGGTCCTTCATCTGGGCCTCGGTGGGGTTGGGCCCGATGGCGGCGAACTCCTGGTCGATCCGGCCGGTCTCGGCGCGGTGCAGGGTGCCGTAGGCGGCCGGGTCCTCCGAGAGCCCGCGCATGACCCGGACCAGGCTGTCCTGGCCGACGGCCATCCGCACGGTGTCCCCGTCCTTCCAGACGGAGTCGTGCCCGGTGTGGCCGTTGTAGACGTCGTTGCGGCCGTTGAGCAGCTCGTGGGTGTCCCCGACGTAGTCGGCGAGGGCGTTGGCGAGCGGCTGACGCAGGGTGTCCTTGATCTTGTCGCCGCCGTGGCCCTCGTCGAGGGTGACGATGGTGTCGTGCATGATCCGGGCCTGGGCCTCGGTGTGCTTGCCGTCGTGCGCGGTCCCGGCCCGTTCGCCGGTGGAGGCGGCCTCGATCGCGGCCGCCAGGCCGCTCTGCGAGAGCGGGTCCGGCATTTTCATCACGGTGTAGCCGGTGAGGTAGCCCTCCGGCCAGTCGCGTTCCTTCAACAGGTAGTGCAGCCGCTTGTTGCCGCCGTCGGCGCCCGGGTCCAGGTACGAGGTGGCGGCCTCGGGCTGGCGGCCCATCACCCCGAGCACCTCGTCGAGCGGGTCGGCGCCCAGCGAGGTGCCGTCGTGGGAGGCCTTGTAGCTCCACAGACCCGGGTGCTTCTTCTCGGTGGCGGTGATGTCGTCGGCGAGGTCGGTGAGGAAGGGCGTGGAGTACTTGGCGTCGCCCTTGGTCATCAGGGTGCTGAGGATCTGGTACCCGTAGACGGGTTCGGTGTTGGAGCCGAAGTTCTTGGTGCCGTTCTCCTTCAGCCCCTCGCGCCACTTCTTGTAGAACTCGGTGTTCGGGTCCTGGGTGGCGGAGGCGATGGCCCGGGTCAGGTCGGTCTGCAGGCCCGGGTAGCTGCCCTTCTTCCCGTCGTCCTTGCCGGGGTTGTTGAGCTTCTCGGCCAGCTTGAGGGTGTTCTCGGGACCGAGCTTGTCCAGGAGCGTCTGGGAGAACTCGGGGCTGTCGGCGTTGGCCCTCATCAGGTTCGCCAGCTGCGCGCGCTCGTCGGCGCCGAGGCTGTCGATCCGGGTGGCGAGGTCCGCGGCACGCTGGGCGTCGGCCTTGTCGCCGCCGCCCAGTGCCTGGCCGTTGAAGGTGTTGTCCGCGCTGCCCGCCTTCGAGGCGCTGCGCAGGGCGCGCGCGGCACGGTCGTCGGCGTCGGTGGCCCGCTGGATCCCGGCCTCGATCGCCTTGGTCCACTTCGCCGCGGCCTCCTGGTAGGCCCGCTGGGTGTCGACGTCGTGGTGGAGGTCGTTGCGGGTGGCCGGGTCGAGGGTGCTCGGGTCGAGCACGGCGACGCCGGTGCCGGTGACCTTGAAGCCGGCCTTGACCGCGCCGTCCGCGGCCTCGCGGACCTGCTTCTGCGCGGCCGCGAAGTCCGCGTGCGCGTCGTCGAGCAGCGAGGCCATCGCGTTCGCCTCGACCTGCGCGGCGGAGATCTGCCCCTTGGTCATCGTCAGCTGGAAGCCCGCCATCCCGGCCGCGCCGCCGAGCCAGAGCCCGTTGCGGGTCACCGAGAGCACGTCCCGGTCGAAGTTGCCCTCCATGGTGTGGAAGCGCTGGGCCATCTCACGCCACTTGCCGGCGGCGGTGGACAGCGTGCCGGGGTTGGCGTTGAGGACGTCCTCGTATCCGAGCATGGGTCACCTCGCCCTGAGGGAGTCGGCGATGGACTGGTTGGTGGTGTGGTAGTTCAGCGTGGTCTGTTCCATCGCCGCGCTGTTCTGGTGCAGCCGCGCCGTCAGCTGGTCGACCTGCTCGTGCCACTCGGTGAGTGCGGCCCGCAGCGCGCCCGCCGTCTGCCAGCCCTGGTGCGCGGCGGCGGCGGCGTTCGTCGACTCGTCGGCCAGCGCACCGATGTTCTTGCTGTCCAGGGCCATGCCGTTCAAGGCCGTCTGGGCACCGTGCATGGCCTGGCTGTTGACGCTGAACTCGCCGCCGCCCGCCCCCGTGGGTGTACTCATGACCGCTCGCCTTCCCCCGCTCGCACCGTGTTCCGCCGGACGCCCGCAGGGGTGAGCCGCTGCTCCACGGAGCGGGCGCCCTACGGTGTCGTGGGCGCGATCGTACTAGAGTCCCACCGCCGGTCGGCCGGGGGGTGGAGCAAGGTCAACTTCCGCAGTGCGGACGGTAGAAGGGCACTTGGCCGGGTCTTGGACCGGCCTTGACCGGGCCCTTGGACCGGCCTCCTCCGGACCGGGGTCCCGGCTGCGGTGGCCCGCGGCGCCGGCCCGGGTCACGGCTGGGTCCGCTGCCGGGGGTGCCGCTGCCGGTGGCTCCGGCAGCGGCGCTGTCAGAGGGTCCGCCTAGCCTGCTCCTCGTCCTCGCCCTCCCGCTCGTCCTGGTCCTCGCTCTCCACTCCCCCCTCGTTCCGTCGCCGCCGTGAAGGAGCCCGCCGTGACCGTCCCGCCGCCCCGGCGCACCCGGCCGTCCGTCCGTCACCTCGCCGCAAGCCGGCCGCGCTGAGACCGGGGCGCGATGGGTTTCCTCGGGATGTGGGTCCTGGCGCCGCTGCCGGACGAGGCGGTGGCGGACGTCGCGGCGGTGCTGCGCCCGCCCGTCGAGCGGCAGCGGTCGCTCGAACGGACGCAGGAGCTCTGGCAGCAGTGGTGCGCGGCGCCGGAGCGGGTCGGCGGGCTGCGGCGGGTCGGTCACGGCCGCGGCCGGACGATGACCCTGGACGCCGACAGCGAGGCGTTCCAGGAACTCTCCGGCGCCTGCCCGCTGGCCGAGTACGACCAGGAGATCTACGCGGCGCTGGACCGGCTCCCCGCCCACTGGCAGCGCCTGGCGCTGGCCGCCGGCTGCAGCAAGGGCTACCCCGCCGCCGCCCTGGCCCACGGCCTGGGCCCGACCCGGTTCGCGGCGCTGCCGGGCTGGTTCGGGGACATGCTGCTGACGGCGCGCCAGGTCCGCACGGCCCTGCCGGCCGTGGAGCGGGCGCTGACGCTGCCGCCCGGGGAGCGGCGCGCGGCCGAGGACCGCACGGTGGAGTGGCTCTGCGACAGCGGCGACGGCCACCCCCGCGAGGCGGCCGCGATGCTGGACGGCGTCCTGCCGTTCTGGCGGGCCGCCGCGGCCGAGGGCGCCGGCGTCCTCGGCGCCATGTTCATCCCGTGACCCGACGCCGGCCGGACCGGTCCGCCGCCGCGCTCCGTCCCGCCGGCTTCAGCTGCTCGACCATGCTTTTCGCCTGTGACACATCGGGTACGTGGCATCACAGGGCGCCAAAGGCCTACAGCCTGGCACTATCGAGGCGCCAAGATGGGCGCCACCACGCGCCACCGTGCGCCACTCCGTGCATCCGGAGCGCCACCCGCACACCCGGCGCCACCGTGGCACGGATCGACGCCTTCACGTTTCACCAGTTCAGAGCTGCCACGCCCGGTCACGGACACCCCGATGGCGCGGCCAGGGCTTGCCATGGCACCATAGTGGTGCCATGATGGCCGCATGGACCTCACCCCGTATGTCGACACCCTCCGCCGCGAACTCGCGGTGGCCGCCGAGGCCGGCGGCGAAGACGCCCGCGAGCTGGCCGAGAGGCTCACCGCTCCCCTGGAGTCGGTGACCCGGCTGACCATGCTCAACGTGCTCTCCGCCGCGATGGACGAGATCACCCGCGAGCTCGCCCCCGGCTCGGTCGACGTACGGCTGCGCGGGCTGGACCCGGACTTCGTCGTGACGCTGCCGCCCGTGGCCGGCGGCGTGGAGCCGGCCGCGCCCGTCGAGCCGCTCAAGGCCCCGGCGCCGGCCGACGGCGACGAGGGCGGCACCGCCCGCGTCAACCTGCGCCTGCCGGCCCACCTCAAGGCGCGCGCCGAGGAGGCCGCGAGCCGCGAGGGCCTGTCGGTCAACGCGTGGCTGGTGCGGGCCGTGTCGGCCGCCGTCGAGGGCGGCCCGCGGCCGCGCCCGACGGAGCGGGCCCAGACCGTCGGACAGAGCATCACGGGCTGGGTGCGCTGACCGCACCCGCACCGGGCACCACCTCACCCACCCACCGCGTCCCACCTGCGGGGACGCCACCAAGGCCCAAGAGGACGGTACAGCCATGCCTTCTTTCGACACCCCCGAACCGATCTCCGTCACCGCCCGCGTGGAGGCCGGCTCCATCCGCTTCACCGCGGTGGACCGCCTCGACACCGTCGTCGAGGTGCGGCCCCGCGAACCCAAGAAGGACCAGGACGTGCGGGCCGCCGAGCAGACCGAGGTCACGTACGCGGGCGGCGTGCTGACCATCAGGACGCCCAAGCCGCGCTACCTCGTCGGACGCACCGGCACCGTCGACGTGACGGTCGAGCTGCCCACGGGCTCGCACGTCGACCTGACCGGCGCCTGGGCCCAGGTGCTCGGCGAGGGCCGGCTCGGCGAGGTCCGGGTGAAGACCTCCGCCGGTGACGCCCGCCTCGACACGACCGGCCCGCTGAACCTGACCGCGTCGCACGGCTCGATCACCGTGGACCGGGTCGAGGGGCCGGCCGAGATCACCACCAGCTCCGGCAGCCTGCGCGTCGGCACCATCGAGGGCGCCGCCGTCCTGAAGAACTCGCACGGCACGACGGTCGTCGGCGCCGTGACCGGTGACCTGCGGGTGAACGGCGCCAACGGGGACATCGAGGTCCGGCGCGCCGAGAGCTCGGTCGCCGCGACCACCGCCCACGGCACCCTTCGGGTCGGCGAAGTGGCCCGGGGCACCGTCCAGTTGGAGACCGCGCACGGCGCCATCGAGGTCGGCATCCGCCAGGGCACCGCCGCCTGGCTCGACGTCAGCTCGGGCGCCGGGCAGGTGCGCAACACGCTCACCACCTCCGAGGCCCCGGAGCAGACCGAGGACACCGTCGAGGTCCGCGCCCGCACCCGGTACGGCAACATCGACATCCTGCGCGCCAAGCCCTGACCGGCGGGCCGACCCCGGGGGCAGAGTGGCAGACAGGCCGACCGGCGGGCGGAGCCGCGGTCGGACCGGCAGGCGGACGCGCCGCGCCGGACCGACGCCCCCGTCCGCTCCTGCTTCGGTCGACGTCGCGGACGTGGCGCTTGTCGGCGGCCAGCTGCTCAACGTGGACGGCGGCCTCCTCCTCGGTGAGACCGCCGTGGGCCCCGGCCGTCTCCCGCAGGGCCCGGTCGCGCCCTCGGCGCACAGCCGTCCGGCCTTGGCGGGGGGCTCCGGTCCCCCGTCGCCTTGACCACCGCACGCCGCCCCGCCGCCGCTTCCGCCACGTCGAGCACCACCCCGCAGCCGACGCCGCAGGACGAACGGACGGTCCTCACGGTCCTGGCAGGCGGAGGCTAGCCGTCCTTGAGGTGCTCCAGTCCGGGCGCGACCAGCAAGGGCGTGAACTCCACGACACTGTGCGTGGCGACTCCCCGGACGGCGTACGGGTCGGTGGCGAGGAGCCGGTCGAGCTCGTCCACGGGCATCCCCGCGGCGAGGTAGACCCCACCGACCAGGGGCACCTGACGCCCGACCACGAGGAACGAGCGCTCCGCGATGAGCCGGTTCAACCATTCGCCGTGGGCCGGTCTCCACCGATCGACTTCGTCGAGCGGTGCCGTGTAGGTCACTGTGACAACGAACATACGGCCGAACCTACCCGGGCGGGCGCCGCCGGTGCCCGCCGTTCGCCGCGCGCGCACTGAACGGACCGGCAGGACAGGACCTCGGCGCGGACGTGGCCACCGGGTTCCTCCCGCACCGGTCCGGCCTATCCCCAGCGGATGCGCAGCTCCTTCAGGCCGTTCTGGAAGTTGGAGACCAGCCGCCTCGGCGGCGCGTCGGAGGCGAGTTCCAGGCCGGGCAGGTCGGTGACGAGCCGGCGGAGCAGGGCCGACATCTGGATCCTGGCGAGTTGCGCTCCGACGCAGAAGTGCGGGCCGTAGCCGAAGCTGACGTGGTCGTTGGGTGTGCGGGTCAGGTCCAGGCGGTCCGGATCGGGGAAGACCGACTCGTCGCGGTTGGCGGAGGCGTGGTAGACCACCACCTTGTCGCCGCCGCGGATCCGCTGCCCGGCCAGCAGCACGTCCCGGGTCGCGGTGCGCCGGAACTCCAGTACGGGCGGCCAGAACCGGAGCAACTCGTCCACGGCCGGGCCGACCAGTTCGGGCCGGCGGCGGAGCAGCGCGTACTGGTCGGGCCGGGTGAGCAGGGAGTACAGGCCTCCGGGCAGGCCGTTGCGCAGGGTCTCGTTGCCGGCCACGGCGAAGAGGAAGAACATCGTCTCGAACTCGGCGGTGCCGAGGCCCGCTTCCCGCATGCGGGCCACCATGCTGCCGGGCGGCGGGTGTTCGGCGAGGGCGTGGGCGTAGCCGAACATGTCGGCGAGGGCGGCGCGGGAGCGGGGGTTGAGCGGGCGGCCGTCGGGGGCCGTGCGGACGGTGGGACGCAGGGCGAGCGCGGCCCGCCCCAGGTCCGTGAGGCTTGACGGGTCCGCCGTGCTCGACTCGGCGTAGTCGGGGTCCTGGTAACCGATCACGCGGTTCGACCAGTCGACGAGCAACTGCCGGTCCCGCTCCGGCACACCCAGGATCAGAGCCAGCGTCCACACGGGCAGATCGGCGGCGAGGGGCACGAAGTCGGCCTCGCCGGAGGGGCGGACGGCGGCGACGAGTCCGGCCGCGCGGGCCTCGATCGCCGTGGCGAGTTCGCGGAGCGCCCGCGGGGTGAACGCGGCGGCGACGGCCCGGCGCAGCCGGGAGTGGTCGGGCGGGTCCTGGTTGAGCATCATCGTGCGGGCGAAGTCCAGGTCGGCCGCCGAGTCGGGGTCGCGGATCTGGGTCGCGCCGAGGTGCGAGGAGAACACCTCCGGGGTGCGCAGCACGTGCTTGACGTCGGCGTGCCGCAGCACCGCCCAGTAGCCGGGCCCGGCCGGCCACGCCCCCACCGCCGGCTCCTCCACCCAGCACACCGGCACTTCGGCCCGCAGCTCCCGGAACAGGGCGTACGGCACGCCGTCCGCATAGGTGCCGGGAAGGAAGATCCGGTTCACCCGCGCCTGATCGAAGCCCATGCCGACCGACGGTACGTCAGCGGCACAGCCGGCACCAGACACCGGGCGGTCGCTCCTCCGTCACGCGGTCAGACGATCAGGCGGCGACGAGTGCGGTGAGCTCCCGCATGTCGATGCCGTGGTGCAGCGCGCGCAGGTCGGCGTGCAGCGAGGACGGGGGCACGGCAAGCACGGTGCAGCGCGCGTGGGTGAGGCAGTAGCGGCTCACCGAGCCGTGCAGCAGCCGGTGCAGCGTGCCGCGGACGGCGCCCTGCTGCCCGGTGCCGACCACCAGCAGGTCGTCCGGCCGGTCGGCCAGCCGGGTCAGCGACGGCCCGGCCTCGCCGCGCACCACCAGCGGCTCCACCGGCACGCCGACCGGGAGGCCGCCGAACGCCTCGTCCAGCGCGCGTTCCAGGCGCGTGCGGGCGGCCTCGCGCCACTCGTGGAGCAGCGGCGGGCAGGGCCGCGCACGGTAGCTGCGCTCCCCGCCGACCGGGGTCCAGGTGAGCACCGGGACCAGGACGGCGTGCCGGGCTCGGGCCTCGGCCACCGCGCGGTGCAGTGCGGTCAGGCTGTGCAACGAGCCGCTTACTCCGACAATGACGCGCGCGCCGTCCGACATGGTCCTTCGCTTTCTGGTGTCTCGACTCTCCGATGTCTGCGATTCATCGTTCCACAACTGCCACACTCCTGCAAATCCAAGGCTCAAGACGCGCCTGACCTTGCATCTTTCGAGGTCGGCGGCCGAGTGGACCGGGAGGGAGGGGTGGCGTCACCCGTCCACCGGACGGACCTCCTGGAGCAGGCCCCAGGTGAAGTCGGCGGTGCACGCCCGCGGCCGGCCGTCGGCACCGGGGGCGGAGAAGTCGAGCTGGAAGCGGGTGGGCGCACTGCCCTCGCGCGGCACCGCGGGCGGGAACGCGGCCGCGAGGTCGGCGACCACGCAGCTCCACGGCGTGAGGTCGGCGAGCGTGCGCAGCACGGGCGCCGGGGCGTCCGCGGCGCGGACCAGCCACGCGTTCATCAGGGGGCCGCCGGACTCCGCCGGGCCGATCAGGATCTCGAAGCGCAGGTCGGGCCAGAGCGGCAGCGGCCACTGCCGGGTGCTGCAGACGAGGTCGCCGATCCGGTGCGGCGCGGTCACCGGCGGCGGGCCGAGCACGGCGGCGTACCAGCGGGCGTCGTGCCGGACCCGGGGCGAACGGATCATCGCCTGCCACCGCTTGTTCGCCTCACGCATCTCAGCGCGCGTGGCGCCGAGCCGTCGCACCGCCTGCTCGACCAGCTCGGGGTTGAAGTCGGCCATCCGGCGCAGCAGCACGAGCTGGAACTCGGTGGTCCCGAAGCCGTGGATCGCCATGGCAGCAGGGTAACGGCCGCCGGTCGGAGGACCGGGTCGGGTGGCCGCACGGTCCTGTCGCGTTCGTCCGGACCTCGTCGGCGGCGACCGGAACAGCCGCTGCGATCACCTCTTTGATCGCTTTTCGACCGCGCGATAGATTCGATCGCTCGCCGGGCACGCGCGGCGGAGTCAGCGGAGTCAGCGGAGTCACCGGAGTCATCAGCACGAGGGATCAGGGGGAGACGTCATGGCCGCGTCGGCAGACCGGCGCCGGGCCCGCATCCTCGACGTGGTGCACGAGCTCGGCACCGTCCGGGTGGCGGACCTCGCGGCCCGGCTGGACATGCCCACGGTGACCATCCGGCGCGACGTCGCGGCCCTCGCCGAGGCCGGCCGGCTGCGCCGCTCGCACGGCTCGGTCGCGCTGCCGGACCCGGGCGCGCACGGCCCGGCGGGCCCGGCGGGCACGGTGGGCGGGGCGGGCGGGGCAGCGCTGCTCGGAGCCGCCGGGCAGGGCGCGGCCGGCGTACCGGACGGCCGTGGCCGCGTGATCGGCATGCTGGTGCCCACCATCGGCTGGTACTTCGACGAGATCATCGACGGCGCCCGCTCGGCCGCCACCGCCGCCGGCGCCCGCCTGGTACTCGGCATCTCCCCCCACGAGGCCCGCGACGACCGCGGTCAGATCGCACGCACGCTGGAGTCCGGCGTCGACGGCCTGCTGCTCACCCCGAACCGGCTGCCGGACGGCCCCGCCGAGGAGGAGGAGGAGGAGGAGGAGAGCGACTGGCTCGGCGACCTGCCCGTCCCGGCCGTCCTGGTCGAACGGCGGGCCGCCCCCGGCAGCGCCGCCGCCGGGCTGGACGCGGTCGGCTCGGACCACCGGCACGGTGTCCTGCTGGCCCTGCGTCACCTGGCCGGGCTCGGCCACCGCAGCGTGCTGCTGGCCGCCCGCCGCGACACCTGGACCGCCCACGAGGTCCGGGCCGGCTACGCCGACGCCGTGCGGCGGCTCGGCCTCGAACCCCGGCCCACCCTCGACCTGCACCACGGGGGCGGACCGCTCGCCCGCACCGACCCGGAACGGGTGGCCGACCAGCTCGCCCTCGGCGCGGAGGAGGGCGTGCGCGCCGTACTGGTCCACGACGGCCGGGACGCCATCCAGCTCCCGCCCCTGCTGCGCGCCCGGGGCTTGCGCGTCCCCGAGGACATCGCGCTGGTCTCCTACGACGACGCGTTCGCGGCCCTCACCACTCCCCCGCTCACCGCCGTCGCGCCGCCCAAGCGGGCCGTCGGGGCGGTCGCGCTCGACCTGCTGCTGCGCCGGCTGGGCCCGGCCGACCTCCCCGCCCATCACATCGGTCTGCTCCCCACCCTCACGGTCCGCTCCTCCTGCGGCGCCCTCCCCGGGCAGGACTGAACCGGCCGGAACGCCCCCGGCCCGGCCGGCCCGTCAGGAGGCCCTGGGGTGACGATCGGCCGGCGCGCCGTCAGGGACCGCCCACGGCGCCGAAGGCGGCGGCCCGAAGGCCGGCACCGGCGCCGCGGGCTCGCTCAGGGCGCCGGCCAGCAGCAGACCGAACCCGATCAGGTGGAAGGGCAGCGAGATCGCGGAGAGCACGTACATGGCCGCGGAGGGCCCGAAAGCGTCGCTGAGCGCGTCGAATCCCACGGTGAGTCCGACCGGCAGCACGATCGGCCCCGGCAGCATCACCAGGCAGCCGATCACCGCCAGGCGGGCGTTGCGCCCCCGGCGCCGGAGGTGGGTGGCGGCGACGATCGCGCCCACCAGCGGCATGAGGATCTCGATGCCGTTGAGGGCCAGGCCGAAGAGGTGTGCGCTCGCGGAGTCGGTCATCGGTCTCCATCCAGGTGCCGGGCGCCCGCGGCCCGCGGGCGGCGCGAACATACCGGGCCCGGCGCGAGGGTGTACAGCCGTCGAGGAGCCCGGCCGGGCCCGGGGCCCGTCAGACTCCCGCACCGGCCAGGGCTCGCCCGCGCTCGTGGATGCCGCGGAGCTCGGCGGCGATGTCGTGCAGCGTGCGGCAGTTCGCCGGCAGCGTCGCCTCGGCGGCGGGCCCGCCCGGCAGCGCGTCCGCCGCGCCGGTGGGGCTGTCCAGGGCATCGGCCACCGCACCCACCGCCGCGACGAGCTGACGGATCGTCGCCTCGTCGGGCCGCTGCGCGCCGTGGGCCAGGCGGATCGCGCACGCGGTGGTGGCGTCGGCGATCCGTTCGGCGTGCACGGCCACGTCCAGCCAGGCCTTGCCCGGGTCGGCGAGCAGTTCGACCCGGAGCGTCTCGGCCGACACCCTGGCGTCCGCGAGGGCCCGGTAGGCCGTCCGGCGCAGCTCGGCGCGCCGGTCCGCGCCGCCGTCCACCGCCCCGTCCGCCCCATCCCCCTCGTCCGCTCCGGCCCCCGCGTCCGCGCCGTCGGCCGGGGCCGCCAGTACGGCGGCGAGGTACCGCTGGGTGTGGCGCAGGGCCTCGGCGCAGCGGTGCCCGACCCGGGCCCGGGTGTCGGCGAGGTGGGGCAGGTGGCCGACCACCAGGACCACCGCGCAGGCGAGCGCCGTGTCCACGAGCCGGGACGGCGCGGCCTGGGAGTCGCCGCCCGCCGAGGCGAAGGCGAGCACGGTGAGGGTGACGACGCCGGTCTGCAGCGCGAAGTGCCGCAGCGAGGGGGCGATCAGTGCCCCGCACAGCGCGACGACGAGCACGGCCCGCCCGGGCGCCGGCCCGGCCGCCACGGAGCCGAGTCCGGCGAAGAGCAGGACGCCCGCCGCCGTGCCCGCGAAGCGGTTGACGACCCGGGAGAACAGCGGGCCGTAGTCGGGCTTGACCAGGAACGCGGCGGTGACGGGCAGCCAGTACCAGTGGTCCGCGTGCAGCACGAGGGCGAGGGCCGTGGTGACCGCCACGCAGGCGCCGACCCGCAGTCCGTACTCGCGGCCCGCCGGGCCGGCCGGGGCCACGAACCGGCGGCGACGGACGGGGGCGCGACGCCCGGACCGGCCGCCTGCGGCGGGGCCACCGGCGGCGAGCCGACGGCGCACCGGGCGGCGCACCGGGCGGCGGTCAGCGGCTCCGTCCGGCGCGTGGTCGAAGGCGAGCCCGGCGGCGAGGACGGCCCGGTCGAAGGCGCTCCGGGCGGGGCTCTCGGCGACGGGCACCGGGAGCCGGCCCAGTGAGGTGTCGCGGCGGACGGCCTCGGCCAGACGGCGCGGGCCGACGAGCATCCGGTCCGGCAACGGCTCGCCCTCCCAGAGCAGGGCGACGCTCGCCTCGCAGAGCGCGGCGGCCGCGGCGAAGCGCCCGTCCAGCCGGAGCTCGTCGGGCCGGCGGCGGCCGGGCCGGCGCAGCAGGCGTTGCAGGCGCAGCGTCTCGTCGGCCCGGTCGAGCGCCACGGTGAGCGCCCGGCGGGCGCGTTCGGCGCCGGGTGTGCCGGCCGCGCGCAGGGCCTCGGCCAGGGCGTCGAACACGGCCGCGACGGCCGCCCGCTCGCCGTGCAGCCGGCCGAAGGCGGGCAGCGGTCGTACGGCGAGGCGCAGCAGCAGGGACCACGCGCCGCCGAGCAGGTACCAGCCGGCCTTCTGCCAGACCGGGCCGGCCATCGGCATGCCGCAGCCGACGGACGTGAGGACGAGCAGTTGCACCCCGGCCGCCGAGCTGACCGGCCCGGCCACGCTGACGGCGCCGCACACCGTGCCGACCAGCGCGAGCAGCCCCACCGCCCACCAGCCGGACGCCTGGCCGAGCAGCAGGCCCGCGGCGCCCGCCAGGGCCGGCACGCCGACCAGGGCGGCGGCCGAACGGGCGCTGCCGGGGCGGTCGTTGATGCTGCCGAACATGGCGGCCAGCCCGGCGAGGGCGCCGGCCTGCGGGCGTCCGCAGGCGACGGCGGCCGCGAGCAGCGGTCCCATGCCGAGGGCGCCGCGCAGCACGCCGCCCCACGGGAGCGGTCCGGTCTGCCGGCGCAACGGGTGGAGCAGCCAGTCCGGCGGTGTGATCTCCGGTCGGTGCACGCTCCCCCTCGGTCGGCCTGGTACCCGTCACCCCGAACCGTACCCGGGCCGCCTTACCGCGCCGCTGCCCGCGGGTAACGCCCTCGTTTCGCGCCGGGCTCGGACGGGCCCGGGCGGTCCGCCGGTGAGCCCCGGCGGCCCGCTCGAACCGCCGCCACGGACGGCGGGCCCCGGCGGCCCGCTCGGAAGCCGCCACGGACGGCGGGCCCCGGCGAAACGCCCGGACGGTACGGGGGTCGAGCCCTTGCCGCCCGGAGACGGGCAGGTCTCACCCCCGGGCGGCCGTGCGGGTGAGGGACCGGCAGGACCGGGTGCCGGCCCAGGTGACGGCCGCCGCGCAGGTGGCGCCGAGGACGGAGCCGGCCACCACGTCACCGGGGTAGTGCACGCCGGTGTGCACCCGGGAGTAGCCCACGGCGCCGGCGAGCAGGCCGAGCGGGAGGGCGGCCTCCGGCAGGCCGGCGCCGACCGCCACCGCGAAGGCGACGGCGGAGGCGGTGTGCCCGGAGGGGAAGGAGGTCGAGGCCGGCATCGGCACGTGCCGGCCCACCACGACCTCGGCGGCCGCCCGGTTGGGCCGCGGGCGGCGGACGATCCGCTTGCCCAGCAGGTTCGCCGTCGCGGAGGCGAGGCCGAGCGCGGCGACCCCGCCGAGCGCCGCCCGGCGGGTGCGGCCGGGCCGCAGCGCCAGCAGGGCGGCGAGGGTCAGCGAGATCTTCGAGTGGTCGGCCGCCCGGGAGAGCCTGCGCAGGCCGACGTCCAGGGCCGGGGTCTCGGCCTTGGCGACGGCCGCGTAGACGACCTGGTCGATCGTGTCCAGGTCGCGCAGCAGCGGGATGGGCCGGACAGGCTCCGTCTCAGGCACGGGGGTTCCTCACGAGGGTGGGTTGTCGCGGTCCGCGGGCAGCGGGCGGCCGAGGGCGAGGTCGACGAGCTGGTTCCAGTCCAGCGGCAGGCTGGTCACCGGGGCCCCCGGGCGGTGCACCGGCACCCGCACCCGGAGTGCCAGCGGGCGGATCTCGCAGCGGACGGGCGGCGTCAGGCGCAGCGCCTCGCCGTCCACGGCCACGGCGAGGCCGCCGTTGCCGCCGCCGTTGCCAGTCCCGCCGCCGTTCCCGGTGCCGCCGCCGTTGCCAGTCCCGCCGCCGTTCCCGGTGCCGCCGCCGTTGCCAGTCCCGCCCCCGTTCCCGGTGCCGCCGCCGTTGCCAGTCCCGCCGCCGTTCCCGGTGCCGTTGCCAGTGCCGCCACCGCTGCTGCCGGTGGCGTCGGCCGTGCCGCCCTCGGTGGCCCCCGCGGTGCCCGGGCCGACGACGACCGCCCGGGCCGTCAGCGTCCGCAGCCCCGAGGCCCGGGCGCCGCGCAGGGCGATCTCGGCCGCCTGCACGGGCCCCTCCACCCGGATCCCGACCACGCCGAGCACGCCGGTGTCCAGGCGCGGCCGCCGCCCGGCGGCCAGCGGGTCCCCGCCGGTGTAGGCGTTGTTGCTGATCAGCAGGGCCTGCTGCCCCTCCAGCCGGACGTCGTCGGCCTGGGCGCTCAGCCGGGCCCCGGATCCGAGCAGCAGGTCCGGCAGGGCCTCCAGCGCGGTGCCGACCTTGGCGTCCCGGTACTCGGGGCTCTGCACGATCTCCGCGTACGCGCCGAAGGAGACCGTGTTGACGAAGGGCCGGCCGGCCACGGCGCCGAGGTCGACGCGCAGCTCCTCACCGTCCGTCAGCGCGTCCAGGCAGGTGGACGGGTCGGTGCGGTCGAGCCCGAGGTCCATGGCGAAGTGGTTCCTGGTCCCGGCGGAGACCACCAGGAACGGCAGGTCGTGCTCGGCGGCGACGGCGGCCACCAGGGCCTGGGTGCCGTCGCCCCCGGCGACGCCGAGCAGGTCCGCGCCCTCGGCGACGGCCTGGCGGGCGAGCTCGGCCACGTCCGTCCTGACCTCCGGATCGAGCAGGACGACGCGGGCGCCCAGCCGGCGGGCCTGCTCGGCCAGGCCGAAGCGGGCGACCTTCCCGCCGCCGGAGCGCGGGTTCATGATCAGGACGGGCCGCTCCGGCCGGGGTGCCCGGTGCCCGCGCATCGGGCGGGGCGGCCGGACGAGGTGCAGCCCCGAGCGGGCGAGCTGGAGCGCCGACGCCCACAGCGCCACCGCCCCCAGCACCGGGAGCCAGACCCCGGTGGTGGCGTACACGGCCACGACCGCGATCGGGGCCGCGACCGCCACCAGGGCGCCGATCAGCCGCCGGACCCCGTGGTGGGTTAGTGCCCACCAGACGGCGGCGGCCGTGAGCGCGAGCCCGAACAGCCCGGCGAACGGCACCAGCAGCCCGGCCGTGCCGATCAGGAGCAGCAGCAGCGCCACCGCGCCGGCCGCGGCCAGCGCCGCCAGCCGCGCCAGCAGCCGTGCCCGCGCCAGCCGCCCCGACTCACTCCGCTCGGTCACCCCACGCTCCACTTCTCCCGCCCTCCGCCGGCTCGGGCTCTGACCGTGACCTCCCCGTTCCCCGCCCCCGCCATGCCCGTCGGCACCCCCAACCCTCCACCGCCCCCGGGCCACCCGCAGGCCGGTCTGCTCCGACCGGGCGACGGACGCCCGAACGACGGGAGCCCCACCCGCGGGTGGCGGAGGCCGCACCACGGCTCGCGCGCGGGCCAGTGCGCCAACCTGTGACCGCCCGCTGAGGGCACGACCCACCGCGGTCGACCCGCCGGCGGTGACCCACCGAGGGGCCCGGCACCAGCCGGGCCCCTCACTCGCGCGTCGGGGCTCGCTGCTCGGTCCTCGGCCCCGCTCCGGCGGCGCGGGTGGCGGGGCCGGCCGTCGCGGCCGGCAGGCCGTTGAGGTGGTGGCGGGCGTGGGCGATCGCCCCGGGGGTTCCGGGGAAGACCCGGCCGTCGGCGCGCAGGGCGTCGAGGACGCCGAGCGCGTCGAGGGTGCGCAGGTGGTCCGCCCTGACGCCGGAGACCAGGACGAGGATGCCGCGCCGCTCCAGCTTGGCGATGGCGTCGCCGAGCACGAGGGCGCCGGTGGCGTCGATGGTGCTGACCCGGGACAGGCGCAGGATGACGGCCTTGACGTCGGTGGTCTCGGCGAGTTCGAGCAGGAACCGGTGGGCGCCGGCGAAGAACAGCGGGCCGTCGATCCGGTAGGCGACGATGTGCTCGGCCAGCAGGGCCTGTTCCTCGGCGTGGTGGTCGGCCGGGGGCAGGCCCTCGTGCAGCGGCACCCTGGTGAGGGCGGCGGAGCGGGCGACCTGGCGCAGGGCCAGGGCGCCGGCCACCAGTAGGCCGACGAGCACGGCGGTGACCAGGTCGAAGGCCAGGGTCGCGCCCGCGGTCAGGACCAGGACGGCGGCCTCGCCCCGGCCGCTGCGGGCCAGCGCCCGCAGTGAGGCGACCTCGACCATCCGGACGGCGGTGGCGATCAGCACCCCGGCGAGCGCCGCCAGGGGGATGCCCGCGACCAGCGGGGCGGCGGCGAACACCACCACGGCCAGCACGGCGGCGTGGACGAGGGCGGCGAGCCGGGAGGCCGCGCCGGAGCGGACGTTGACGGCGGTGCGGGCGATCGCGCCGGTCGCGGCGACGCCGCCGAACAGCGGGGCGACCAGATTGGCGATCCCCTGGCCGAACAGCTCGCGGTCGCTGTCGTGGCGCTCGCTGACGCTCATCGCGTCCGCCGCGGTGGCCGACATCAGCGACTCCAGCGCGGCGAGGGCGGCCACCGCCAGGGCCGCGGTCGCCAGGTGCGGGAGCTCGCCGGGGTGGAGGAAGCCGAGCGAGGGCGCGGGCAGTCCGGCGGGCAGGTGTCCGATGGTGGCCACGTCCAGGCCGGCCAGACCGGTGACCACGGTGGCGGCGACGACCGCGAGCAGCGAGAACGGGATGCCCGGGCGCAGCCGGGCGCCGATCAGCATCGCGGCTGCCACGGCGGCGGCCAGGGCGAGGGCGGCCGGGTGCGGGGTCCGGGCGAAGTCGACGACGGCGTCGGCGGCGGCGACCACGACGTTCGGGGCGCCGGAGGCCGGCACGCCGAGTGCGGCGGGCACCTGCTGGAGGCCGATCACCCCGGCGATCCCCACGGTGAAGCCTTCCACCACGGGGGCCGGTACGTAGGCCATGAAGCGGCCGGCACCGCCGAGCGCGGCGGCGATCAGCAACACGCCGGACATCAGCCCGACGGTGAGGACGGCGGTGGTGCCGTACCGGTGGACGATCGGGACCAGGACGACGGTCATCGCCCCGGTCGGACCGCTCACCTGGAGGTTGGAGCCGCCGAAGAACGCGGCCAGCGCGCCGGCCACCACGGCGGTGGCCAGTCCGGCCTCGGCCCCCGCACCGGAGGCGACGCCGAAGCCGAGTGCCAGCGGCAGCGCGACGATCGCCACCGTCAGCCCGGCGAACAGGTCCTTGCGGGGCGAGCGGCCCATCGTCGCCAGCGTCGCCCGGTCCGGCAGAACGGCGCGCAGCCGCGCACCGGCCCGGCGCGCGTACGGGTGCAACGGGACCGCCATCGCCCTCAGCCCTCTTCTTCCTCGTCCGTCCACGGTGTGCGTCCCGGCGTCATGCGGCCCGGGCCTGCCGATACACGGATGCAGCATCTATGAATGTGAAGAATTCTTCAACTTCCGAGCAGAGCGACGTACGACCGGACCGTGCCCGGCGGTTCGCGCGAACGGCGGACCGGCCGGTGCCGGGGCGAGGACCCCGGCACCGGCCGGTCGTGGTGCGGCTGCCGCCGGGTCAGCGCGCGGCCGGGCCCAGCGCCGCGGCGAAGCGGGCGAGTTCGCCCACCGCCTGGTCGATCCGGGCGGTGAGCGCGGCCCGCGCGGCCGGGTCGCCGAAGTCGCCGCGCTGCGCCACCAGGTGCGTGGGCACGGCCCAGCCGCCGAGGGCGCGGACCACCGCCCGCAGGTGGTCGCAGGCGCCGGAGGCGTTGTGCAGGCTGGTCGCGGTGGCCGCCACCAGGACCGGACGGTCGGCGAACGCGGTGTCCGGCAGGTGGTCCAGGACGTTCTTCAGCACGCCCGAGAGGCTGCCGTGCTGGACCGGGGTGGCCAGTACCACGGCGTCGGCGGCGGCCACCTCCTTGTGCAGCCGGTCGACCGAAGGGTCCCGCAGCAGTTCGCCGGTGCGGTAGCGGTCCGGGTCGAGGGCGGGCAGGGCGAGCAGCGAGCGGTCGAGCTCGCCGGTGGTCAGGCCCCCGGTGAGCTCGGCCCGTTCGGCGATCAGGCCGGTGAGCGCGTGGCAGCTGGACGTGCCGGCGATGGTGCCGGTGACCAGCAGCAGGTTCACGAGCCCGCCCCGCGCGCGGCCCAGGCGTCCTTGAGGGTGTTCAGGTGCTCCAGGCCGGCCAGCACCTGGTCGGGGTCCACGCCGAAGTCGATCAGGCAGGCCACTTCGTCGATGCCGAGCGCGTCGAGCCGCTCCAGGGTGGCGAGGCCGTCCTCGACGGTGCCGAACAGGCCGCCGGTGTCGAAGTAGCGGTCGAAGGAGCGCTCCACCAGGAAGTCGAGGTCGTCCTCGTCGAGCTCCTCCGGGTCGACGCCCGGCAGGATGTCCCCGGCGGCCTTCATGATCAGGCCGATCGAGCTGCGGATGTAGGCGCTGAAGGGCCGGCGGACGGTCTCCCGGACGGCCTCCCGGTCGGTGCCGAGGAAGGTGTGCAGCATCAGGGCGACCTGGCCGGCGGCGCCGCCGGCCCCCGCGGGCAGGGCGGCCCGGTAGGTGGCGATCTTCTTGGCCAGGTCCTCCAGCTCCTGGCCGAGCAGGTGGGTCAGCAGGCCGAGGCCCTGCTCGCCGGCCTGCCGGAAGGTGTCGGGGCTGCCCGCGCTGGTGAGCCAGACCGGCAGCTCGGGCTGGACGGGCGCCGGGTAGCTGCGGACGGCGACCGGCTTGCCGTCGCCGTTCGGGAGGGTGACCTCCTCCTGGCGCCAGAGCTTCCGGACGGTCTCGATGGTCTCGGTCAGCACCTCCTTGCGCCCGGCGTAGTTCTCCGGGCGCAGCACGAAGTCGTTGGCGTGCCAGCCGGAGGCGAAGGAGAGGCCCACCCGGCCCTCGGACAGGTTGTCGACGACCGACCACTCCTCGGCGACCCGCACCGGGTGGTGCAGCGGGCCGACGACGCTGCCGGCCCGGATGCCGACCCGCTCGGTGACGGCGGCGAGCGCCGCGCCGGTGACGGCCGGGTTGGGGTACTGGCCGCCGAACTCGTGGAAGTGCCGCTCGGGCGTCCAGACGGCGCTGAAGCCGTGGGTGTCGGCGAACCGCGCGCCCTCGAGCAGCAGCCGGTACTGCTCCCGGCCGCGGCCCTGGCCGTCCGCGAAGTAGAAGAGACTGAAGTGCACTGCCTTGCCCCCCTGTGGCGAAGGTGGATCCGGGCCGGGCGGGAGCCGGCGGCCCGCCGGAGCCCGGGCTCCGGTGAGAAGTGGGTGGGAACGGTGTGGCGGACGGTCAGGACTTGCCGCTGCCGCTGGCGGCCCGCTCCGGTGCCGCCTCGTCGAGCCCCTCGATCTCGACGGCCGTGCCCCGCGAGCTGCGCACCAGCAGGGTGGCCAGCGCACCGGCCACCAGGACGGCGACCGGCAGCAGGAAGGTCGCGCGGATGGCACCGGTCGTGTCGTCGTGGACGAGCCGGGCCTGCAGGAGCGCGCCGACCATGGCGCTGCCGAGCAGGCTGCCGCAGAGCCGGGTGGTGTTGAACAGGCCGGACGCGGCCCCGGACATGGCAGGCTCGATCTTCTCGAAGGCGACCACGCCGGCCGGGGCGAAGGCCACGCCCATGCCGAGGCCGACGAAGACCAGGCCGGGCAGCAGCACCGTCCAGCTGGAGTCGGCGTTGATCAGGACGGCCAGCAGCCCGATCCCGGCGGCGAACAGCGACAGGCCGGCGATCATCACGTACTTGCCGCCGAAGCGGTCGCAGAGCCGGCCGGAGTACGGCGCCACGAAGATCGAGACGAGCGGCGCGGCCGCGATCAGCAGGCCGGCCTGGAAGGCGCTGAAGTCCTGGACCTCCTGGAGGTACATCGGCGCGAGCAGCATCATGCCGCCGAGGCCGCACGGGAGCGCGCCGACGACCACGGCCATCACGGTGAAGTTGCGGTCGCGCAGGATGGCGAACGGCACCAGCGGGTCGCGGTCCTGCCGGCGCCGTTCGACCCAGAGGAACACGCCGATCACGGCCACGCCGATCAGCATCAGCAGCGGCACGTTGAGCGGGCCCCACAGGGTGCCCCAGTTGTGGGACTCGCCCTCCATCAGGCCGTACACCACGCAGAACAGGGCGATGGTGAGCAGCACCGAGCCGAGGACGTCGATCCGGGGCTTGCTGGTCGGTTCCAGGGCGGGGATGAAGGCCAGCACCAGGACCGCGCCGATCACCCCGACCGGGATGTTGATGTAGAAGATGCCCCGCCAGCCGATCCAGGAGACCAGGAACCCGCCGAGGGTCGGGCCGGCGGCGGCGACGATGCCCGCGAAGGATCCCCAGACGCCCATCGCGGTGCCGCGGCGCTCGGCCGGGAAGATCTTCGTGATCATGGCCATCGCCTGCGGGGTCTGCAGCGCGCCGCCGACGCCCTGCAGGACGCGGGCGGCGATCACCTGAGCGGGCGTCTGCGCGAAGCCGCAGGCCGCCGAGGCCACGACGAACACGGCGAGCCCGATCAGGAACAGCTTCCGCATGCCGTACAGGTCGCCGAGCCGGCCGCCGGTGACCAGCAGCACCGCGTAGGAGAGCAGGTAGGCGTTGATCATCCAGAGCACCTGGTCGACGCTCGCGCCCAGTCCCTCGCCGAGCGCGGGGACGGCCACGTTGACCGCGGTGGTGTCCAGCAGGACGACCGCCTGGGAGAAGCAGATGGCGAACATCGCCAGCCACGGGTTCCGCATGCGGTCCGGCAGGCCGGGGCGGCCCGTGCCCGTCTCGGTGTCGGTGGTGCTCATCGGACCGCCTCGCTTCGCTCGCTCATGGTTCTCTCCTCGGTGACCCGGCCCTGTGGTGGTGGCCCGGCCGTTCGGCCGGCGGGGCGCGCCCGTCCGGTGGCGCACCCCGCCGGTCCTGCGCCGGTCAGGCCTGCGCGGCCAGACTGCGCGGGCGCAGGTCGGTCCAGTTGGCCTCGATGTGGTCGAGGGCGGCCTGCCGGGTGTCGGGACCGAACGCGGTCTCCCAGCCGGCCGGGACGGCCACGGTGGTCGGCCAGAGGGAGTGCTGCCCCTCGTCGTTGACCAGGACCAGGTAGCTGCCGTCGGCGTTCTCGAACGGGTTGGTGCTCATCGGGCGTTCCTTTCGGTGGAGCTTCGGTGGAGCGGGGCGGAGCCGGGCCGGCCGGGATCGACCGGCCCGGCGGCGTGCGGGGTTCAGTCGGTCGCGGTCCGGCGGAGCTCGGCGGCGAGCACCGCGCCGATCAGGGCGATCGGCTGCGGACGGGTCATCGCGCCGTGCTCGCAGTCCACCGGGTGGTCGTGGACCGTCCCGGTGACGTGCGCCGCCCAGTCGCGGGCGGTCGGGTCGTCGGACGTCTTGTCCGCCGTGGCGGTGAAGAACAGCAGGTCACCGTCGAACCGACGGGGCGTGAACTCCCCCATCAAGTCCGCGTTCCGGACGAACCCGCGGGCCAGGTCCGTCAGCCGTTCCGGGGTCACCCCGGCGAGCGGGCTCTGCTGCCCCCTGAGCAGGTCCAGCGCAAGCTCTGGCGTGAGCGCCTCAACTTCGCCAGTCTGCACCGGGTGGCCGAGCGAGTCAAGGAGATCCGCCAGCGCCTGGTGATCATCCGTCAGGCGCTCGCCCACGCTCGGAGCAGGGTAACTGTCCAGCAGCGCGAGCAGCCTGACCTCCTCGCCGCGCTCGCGCAGCCGGACCGCGATCTCGTGCGCGACCGTGCCGCCGAAGGACCACCCCAGCAGGTGGTACGGGCCCTCGGGCTGCACATCGCGGATCAGCGCGAGGTAGTCCTCGGCCATGTCGGCGAGTGTCGCGGGCGAGGCCTGGGGGTCGGTCAGCGTGCGGGCCTGGAGGCCGTACAGCGGCCGCTGCGGCTCCAGTTCGCGCAACAGACCGGAGTACACCCAGGCGATGCCGGCCGCCGGGTGGACGGCGAACAGCGGCGGCAGGGTGCCCTCGGCCCGCAGCGGCAGCAGCGTGGCGAAGTCGTCCGACCAGGGCGCGTCCCCCGCCTCGGCGTCGGCCAGCCGCTCGGCGAGCCGGGCCACCGTCGGCGCCTCGAACAGGGCGCGGATGCCCAGGTCGACGCCGGTGGTCTCGCGCAGCCGCGCCGTCAGGCGGGCGGCGAGCAGCGAGTGGCCGCCGAGGTCGAAGAAGCCGTCGTCGATGCCGACCTCGGGGAGGCCGAGCACGTCCGCGAAGGCGGCGCACAGCTCCTTCTCCAGCGCGGTGCGCGGGGCACGGCCGGACACCGCGGTGCCGAAGTCCGGTTCGGGCAGCGCCTTGCGGTCGGTCTTGCCGCTGGGCGTCAGCGGCAGCGCGTCCAGCACCACGACGGCGGTCGGCACCATGTAGTCGGGCAGCGCGCCGGCCAGGAAGGCCCGCACCTCGGCCGGGTCGAGCCCGTCCTCGGTGGCCGGGACGGCGTAGCCGACCAGCCGCTTGACGCCGCCGGCGCCCTCGCTGACCACCACGGCGCCCGCGGCCACGCCGGGGTGCCGCAGCAACGCGGTCTCGATCTCGCCCAGCTCGATCCGGAAGCCGCGCACCTTGACCTGGTGGTCGACCCGGCCGAGGAACTCCAGGTTGCCGTCGGGGCGGCGGCGCACCAGGTCACCGGTGCGGTACATCCGGCTGCCGGGCGGGCCGTACGGGTCGGCGACGAACCGCTCGGCGGTCATCGCGGGCCGCCGCCAGTAGCCGCGGGCCACGCCGGAGCCGGCGATGTAGAGCTCGCCGGGCACGCCGACCGGGACGGGCCGCAGGCCGGCGTCCAGGACGTGGGTGCGGGCGTTCCAGATCGGCCGGCCGATCGGCGGGGCCTGCGGGGCGGGGCTGAGCGGGTCGCTCATGGTGGCGACGACGGTGGTCTCGGTGGGGCCGTACACCTGCATCACGGTGCGGCCCGGGGACCACTTCTCGACCATGTCCGCCGGCAGGGCCTCCCCGCCGACCACGAAGCCGCGCAGGGTGGGCAGGTCGCCGTCGGGCAGCGAGGCGAGCATCGGGGCCACCAGGTCGGTGTGGGTGACGCCGTACCGGCTGATCAGGTCGTACAGCTCCTGGCCGGCGGCCTGCTGGTCCGGTCCGGGCACCACCAGGGCGGCGCCGGAGGACAGCGTCATCACGATGTCGGCCATCGACACGTCGAAGCTGATCGAGACGACGAGCAGGAAGCGGCTGCCGGGGCCGAGGCCGAGCCGGTCGACGTGGGTGCCGGCGGTGGACGCGATGCCGCGGTGGGAGACCACCACGCCCTTGGGACGGCCGGTGGACCCGGAGGTGTAGATGACGTAGCCGGGCCGGTCCAGGGTGAGCGGCGCCGTGCGGTCCGCGTCGGTCGGGTCGGTGGCCGGGTACGTCCCGTCCTCGTCCCGGTCGAGCACGATCACCGGGCGCTCACCGGCGGGCAGCTTGCCGGCGACGGCCTCGGTGGTGAGCACCAGGACGGGGTCGCCGTCGGCGAGCATGTACTCGACGCGGTCGGCCGGGTAGCCGGGGTCGATCGGCAGGTAGGCGGCGCCGGCCTTGACCACGCCCAGCAGCGCCACCACCATCTCGACCGACCGGGGCAGGGCGAGCGCGACGAACTGCTCGGGGCCGACGCCGAGGCCGATCAGGCGGTGCGCGAGCCGGTTGGCCCGCTCGTTGAGCTCCCGGTAGGAGACCACGGTGTCGCCGAAGACCACCGCGTCGCCGTCCGGGGTGCGGGCCGCCTGGGCCTCGAAGAGCTCCGGCAGGGTCGCCGCCGGGACGTCGTGCGCGGTGTCGTTCCAGCCGTGGAGCAGCAGCTCGCGCTCGTCCTCGGCGAGGATCTCCAGCTCGCCGATGCGGCGCGCGGGATCGGCCACGGCGCTCTCCAGCAGCCGTAGCAGGTGGCCGGCGAAGCGCTCGACGGTGGCCCGGTCGAACAGGTCGACGCTGTACTCGACGACGCCCTCGATGCCGGCGGGCAGGCCGTCCGCGCCGCGCCGCTCGACCAGGTCGAGCGCCAGGTCGAACTTGGCCAGCCCGAGCGGGACGATCTCGGCCCGGCCGGTCAGGCCCGGCAGGTCGATCTCGGCGTTCAAGGCCTCCTGGAAGGCCAGCATCACCTGGAACAGCGGGTGGCGGGAGAGCGAGCGGGACGGGTTGACCAGCTCGACCAGCCGCTCGAACGGCAGGTCCGGGTGGGCGTACGCGGCCAGGTCGTGGGTGCGGACCCGCTCCAGCAGCTCGGTGAAGGCCGGGTTGCCGGAGGTGTCGGTGCGCAGCACCAGGGTGTTGACGAAGAAGCCGACCAGCTCGTCCAGCGCGTCGTCGGTGCGGGCCGCGATCGGGCTGCCGATCGGGATGTCCTCGCCGGCGCCGAGCCGGGTGAGCAGGGTGGCCAGCGCGGTCTGCAGCAGCATGAACACGGTGGACCCGTTCTCCCGGGCCACCTCATGCACCCGGCGGTGGAGTTCGGCGTCGATCCGCAGCGGCACGGTGCCGCCGCGGTAGCCGGCGACGGCCGGGCGCGGCCGGTCGGTGGGCAGGTCGAGCTGGTCGGGCAGGCCGGCCAGCGCGGTGCGCCAGAAGCCGAGCTGCTGGGAGAGCTGGCTCTGCTCGTCCTCCTCGCTGCCGAGCACCTCGCGCTGCCAGAGCGTGTAGTCGCCGTACTGGACCGGCAGCTCCTCCCACTGCGGGGCGGCGCCGGTGGTCCGGGCGGTGTAGGCGCGGGACAGGTCGCGGGTGAGCGGGGTGGTGGACGGGCCGTCGGCGGCGATGTGGTGCAGCACCAGCAGCAGGACGTGCTGCTGCTCGCCGAGCGCGAACAGGTGGGCGCGCAGCGGGATCTCGGTGGCCAGGTCGAAGCCGCCGCCGGCCGCCTCGTGCAGCTGACCGGCCAGGGTCTCCCGGGTCGCGGCCTGCTCGTGGAGCTCGGGGCGGGCCTGCTCGGGGGTGAGGACGAGCTGGTACGGCTCGCCGTCGAAGTCCGGGAACAGGGTGCGCAGCGCCTGGTGGCGCCCGGTCAGGTCGGCCAGCGCCGCGGTGAGCGCGGTGCGGTCGAGCGGGCCGTCGAGGTGCAGGGCGATCGGGATGTTGTAGAGCGGCGAGCCGCCCTCGAAGCGGTTGAGGAACCAGAGCCGGCCCTGCTGGTAGGAGAGCGGCAGCCGCTCGGGCCGCTCGTGGCGGCGCAGCTCGGGGCGGGCCCCGGCGGCGCCGGCCAGCCGCTCGGTGAGACCGGCCACGGTGGGGGCCTCGAACAGGTGGCGGATCTTCAGCTCGGCGTTGAACAGCGCGCGGATGCGGCTGATCAGCCGGATGGCGAGCAGGGAGTGGCCGCCGAGGGCGAAGAAGCTCTCCTCCAGCGGCACCGAGGGCAGGCCGAGCACCTCGGCGAACAGGCCGGCGACCAGCTCCTCCTGGACGGTGCGCGCGGCGCGCCCGGCCTGGGCGCCCGGCTCCTCGTCGTGGACGGGGGCGGGCAGGGCCTTGCGGTCGAGCTTGCCGTTGGGCGTGAGCGGCAGCCGGTCGAGCAGCACCACGGCGCCGGGCACCATGTAGTCGGGCAGCTCGGTGGCGGCGTGCCGGCGCAGCTCGGCGGCGTCGGGGGCCGCCTCGTCCGCGGCGGGCACGACGTACCCGACGAGGCGCTTGTCACCCGGGCGGTCCTCGCGGACCAGGACGGCGGCCTGCGCCACCTTCGGGTGGGAGGCGAGCACGGACTCGATCTCGCCGAGCTCGATCCGGAAGCCGCGCAGCTTGACCTGGTGGTCGACCCGGCCGAGGTACTCGAGGTTGCCGTCGGCGGCCCAGCGGGCCAGGTCGCCGGTGCGGTACATCCGGCTGCCGGGCGGACCGTAGGGGTCGGCGGTGAAGCGTTCGGCGGTCAGGCCGGGGCGGCCGAGGTAGCCGCGGGCCAGGCCGTCACCGGCGATGTACAGCTCGCCGGCCACGCCGGGGGCGGTGAGGGCGAGGTTGCCGTCCAGGACGCGGATCTGGGTGTTGTCGATCGGCCGGCCGATGACGGGGGCGCCGGGGCGCTCGTCCAGCAGTGCCGAGGTGGACCAGATGGTGGTCTCGGTGGGGCCGTACATGTTCCGGACGCCGGCGGAGAGTTCGCGCAGCCGGGCGGCCAGGGCGGGCGGCAGGGCCTCGCCGCCGACCAGGATCCGCACCCCGGCGAGCGCCTGCGGGTGCGAGGCGATCAGCGCCTGCCAGAGCGACGGGGTGGCCTGGACGACGCGCACGCGCTCGGCCTCGATGAGGGCGGCGAGTGCGGCCGGGTCCTGGACGGTCTCCTTGGCGGCGACCACCAGGCCGGCTCCGGCGAGCAGCGGCAGGTACATCTCCAGCGCCGCGATGTCGAAGGCGATGGTGGTGACGCCGAGCAGCCGGTCCCCGCCGGTCATCGGGACCTGCTCGGCCATGGCGGCGAGGAAGTTGCCGAGCGAGGAGCGCGGCACCACGACGCCCTTGGGCCGGCCGGTGGAGCCGGAGGTGTAGATGACGTACGCCGGGGTGGCCGGGTCGACGGTGATGCCGGGGCTGGTCGTGGGCTGGCCGGCGAGCCGGTCCTCCCGGTCGAGCAGCAGCCGGGGCACGGCGCCGTCGGTGGGCGTGTCGGCGGTGGTGACGACCAGGGCGGGGGCCGCGTCCTCGAGCATGTACGCGATCCGCTCGGCCGGGTAGTCCGGGTCCAGCGGCAGGTAGCCGGCGCCGGTCTTGAGGACCGCGAGCAGGGCGGTCACCAGGTCGGCGGTGCGCGGCAGGGCGAGGGCGACGAACTGCTCGGGCCGCACGCCCTCGGCGATCAGCAGGTGGGCGAGGCGGTTGGCGCGCTCGTCGAGCTCGCGGTAGCTGAGCCGCTCGGTGCCGGCGACGACCGCGAGGGCGTCCGGGGTGGCCCGGACGACGGCCTCGAACTGCTCGACCAGGCTCCGCGTGGGCAGCGGGCGGGCGGTGTCGTTCCAGCCGGTGAGCACCTGCTCGCGCTCGTCGTCGGCGAGGACGTCGAGCGCGCCGAGGCGGCGGCCCGGGTCGGCGACGACGGCCCGCAGCAGCCGGCGCAGGCGGGTGAGCAGCAGTTCGACGCTGGACCGGTCGTACAGGTCGAGGCTGTACTCGGCGACGCCGGTGATGCCGCCGCCGGGCCGCTCCTCGCAGTACAGCGAGAGGTCGAACTTGGCCGCGTCGAGGGCGACCTCGACCGGCTCGGCGGTCAGGCCGGCCAGCTCGTGGTCGGCCGCGGGCGTGTTCTGCAGGGCCAGGAAGACCTGGAACAGCGGGTGGCGGGCGAGCGAGCGGGTCGGGTTCAGCGCCTCGACCAGCCGCTCGAACGGCACGTCCTGGTTGCCGTAGGCGGCCAGGTCGGTGTCGCGGACCCGGCGGATCAGCTCGGTGAAGGCCGGGTCGCCGGAGGTGTCGGTGCGCAGCACCAGGTTGTTGATGAAGAGGCCGACCAGGTCGTCCAGGGCCTCGTCGGTGCGGCCGGCGACGGGGCTGCCGATCGGGATGTCGGTGCCGCCGCCGAGCCGGGTGAGCAGGGTGGCGAGAGCGGCCTGCAGCACCATGAACAGGGTGGCCTGCTCGGAGCGGGCGAGTGCCAGCAGGTCGCGGTGCAGCTCGGCGTCGAGCTCGAACGGGACGCTCTCGCCGCGGTAGCTCGCCCGGGCCGGCCGGGGCCGGTCGGTGGGCAGTTCGAGCTGGTCCGGCAGCCCGTCCAGGGTCTGCCGCCAGTAGTCGAGCTGGCGGGCGTACGGGCTGTCGGCGTGCTCCTCGGAGCCGAGCGCGTCCCGCTGCCAGAGCGCGAAGTCCGCGTACTGGACGGGCAGTTCGTCCCAGATCGGGTCGCTGTCGGCGGCCCGGGCGGCGTACGCGCGGGCCAGGTCGCGGCGCAGCGGCGCGATCGACCAGCCGTCGGCGGCGATGTGGTGCAGCACCAGCAGCAGTACGTGCTCCTGCTCGCCCAGCTCGAACAGGTGGGCGCGGAACGGGAGTTCGGCGGCGAGGTCGAACGGGCGGGCGGCCTCGGCGGTCAGCGCGGCGGCGAGGCCGTCGGCGGTGGCCGGGGTCACCGGCAGCGCCGGCTCGGCCGCGGCGAGCACCAGCTGGTACGGCTCGCCGTTCTCGGCCGGGAACAGCGTGCGCAGCGCCTCGTGACGGGCGGTGAGGTCGGCCACCGCCGCGGTGAGCGCCGCCCGGTCCAGCGGGCCGCGCAGGCGCAGCGCGAGCGGGATGTGGCTGGCCGCCGGGTTCTCGTCCATCCGGCTGAGGAACCAGAGCCGCTGCTGCCCGTAGGACAGCGGCGGGCGCTCGGGCCGCGGGCGCGGGGTGAGCGCGGCCCGGGCGGTGGCGGCGCCGTCCAGCTGCAGCGCCAGCACCTCGGGGGTGGGCGCGTCGAACAGGGCGCGGACGCCGAGCTCGGCCCCGAAGGTGGTGCGGATCCGGCTGACCAGGCGGGTGGCGAGCAGCGAGTGGCCGCCGAGGGCGAAGAAGTCGTCCTGGACGCCGACCCGGTCGACGCCGAGCACCTCGGCGAACAGGTCGCAGAGCAGTTCCTCGGGCAGGCCGCGGGCGGCCCGGCCGGTCCCGGCGCCGGTCTCGGCGGCGGGCGCGGGCAGCGCCTTGCGGTCGAGCTTGCCGTTCGGGTTGAGCGGGAACGCCTCCAGCACCACGACGGCCGACGGCACCATGTGCGCGGGCAGCCGCTCGGCGAGGACGCGCCGGACCTCGGCGGACTCGGTTCTCCCGGTGACGTAGCCGACCAGGCGCTTGTCGCCCGGGCGGTCCTCGCGGACCACCGCGACGGCCTGCGTGACGCCGTCGACGCCGGCCAGCTCGGCTTCGATCTCGCCGAGTTCGATCCGGAAGCCGCGGATCTTCACCTGGTGGTCGAGCCGGCCGAGGTACTCGATCTGGCCGTCGGCCGACCAGCGGGCGAGGTCGCCGGTGCGGTACATCCGGGTGCCCGGGCGGCCGTACGGGTCGGCGACGAACCGCTCGGCGGTCAGGCCGGGGCGGCCCAGGTAGCCGCGGGCCACGCCGTCACCGGCGATGTACAGCTCGCCCGCGACCCCGGCCGGCACCGGGCGCAGCGCGGCGTCCAGCACGTACACCCGGGTGCGGCGCAGCGGCCGGCCGATCGGCGGGGCGCTCTCCACCGGGCCGTTGGTGTACCAGGCGGTGGCGTAGACGGTGGCCTCGGTGGGGCCGTAGATGTTGGCGAGCCGGTCGGCGCCGAGGGCCGCCTTGATGTCGGTGCCGGCCTGGGCGGGCAGACCCTCGCCGGCCAGCACGACGGTGCCGGCGACGGTGGCCAGGTCACCCTGGGCGACCAGCTGGGCGAGCGCCGAGGGCACGCCGCTGACCAGGCTGGCGGGGCGGCCGCCGCGGTCGGCGAGCGCCAGCAGGTCGGTCAGCACCTCGACGGTGCCGCCGGAGAGCAGCGGCCCGAACAGCTCGAACACCGAGACGTCGAAGTTGAGCGAGGTGGTGAGCAGCACGTGCGAGAGGCGCTCCGGGCCGAACTCCTCGCGCGCCCAGGCGGCCAGGTTGGCCACCGAGGCGTGCTGGACCACCACGCCCTTGGGGCGGCCGGTGGAGCCGGAGGTGTAGATGGCGTACGCGGGGTGCTCGGGGCGCAGCGCCACCACCGGGTCGGTGGCGGGTCGGCCGGCGGCGAGGCCGGGCTCGTCGAGCAGCAGCCGGGGCACGCCGGAGTCGGGCAGCTCGATCCCGTCGACGGTCAGCACGAGGGCGGGCCGGGCGTCGCGGAGCAGGTAGTCGATGCGCTCGGCCGGGTACTTGGGGTCGACCGGCAGGTAGCCGGCGCCGGCCTTGAGGACGGCCAGCAGCGCGGTGACGGCGCGCTCGTCGCGCGGCAGGGCGAGGGCGACGAACTGCTCGGGGCCGACGCCGCGGTCGATCAGCTCGTGGGCGAGCCGGTTGGCCCGCTCGTCGAGCTCGGCGTACGTCAGCTTCCGGTCGCCGGACACCACGGCGACGTGGTCGGGCGTCTCGGCCACCTGGGCCTTGAACAGCTCCGGCAGCGTCCGGTGGACGGCCGGCGCGTCGGTGTCGTTCCAGGTCTCCAGCAGGCGGTGGCGCTCGGCCGCGGAGAGCACCGAGACCTCCTCGGCCCGCTGCTCCAGATCCTCGGCGAGGGCCGTCAGCAGGCGCACCAGCCGCTCGCCGAGCTTGACCGCGTCGGCCGGGCTGAAGGTGTGGGTCTGGTGGCTCAGCCGCAGCCGCAGCCGCTCGCCGGGGTGGATGAGCAGCGCCAGCGGGTAGTGCACGGCGTAGCGGCTGTCCACCGCGGCGCCGGTGCGGTCGCCGGGGAAGCTCTCGAAGACCGTCAGGGTGTCGAACAGCTCGCCGTGGCCGGCCAGCTGCTGGATCTCGCCCAGCCCGGTGTACTGGTGGGCCGCCATCGCGGCCTGCTGCTCCTGGATGCCGGCCAGCAGGGTGGCCAGCGTGCCGTCGGGCGCGATCCGGACCCGGACCGGCACGGTGTTGATGAACAGGCCGACCATGCCCTCGATGCCGGGCAGTTCGGGGGCGCGGCCGGAGACGGTGGCGCCGAAGACGACGTCGTCGCGGCCGGTGAGGCGGGCCAGCAGCAGCGCCCAGGCGCCCTGCACGGCGGTGTTGAGGGTCAGCCCGCGGGTGCGCAGCACGCCGTCGAGCCGGGTGGTGAGCTCGGCGGAGAGCTCCACCCAGTGGTCGCACGGCAGTTCGTCGGCGACGCGGGCACCGCCGGCGGCGGCCGGGGCGAGCAGGGTGGGCTCCTCCAGCCCGGCCAGCAGGCCGCGCCAGGCCTCCCGGGAGGCCTCCTGGTCGTGGCCGGAGAGCAGCGCCAGGTAGTCGCGGTACGGGGTGACCGGCCGCGGCTCCTCGCCGGCCAGCAGCGCGGTCAGCTCGTCCATCAGCAGCGGCAGCGACCAGCCGTCGACCAGGATGTGGTGGAAGGTCAGGGCGGCGCGCCGGCCGTACGGGCCGAGGTCGGCGACGGCGACCCGCACCAGCGGCGGCGCGGAGAGGTCGAAGCCGCGCTTGCGCTCGGCGTCGAACAGCTCGGCGGCCTTGCGCGGCGCGTTCGTGCCGACGTACTCGACGACGGTGAACTCCGGCTCGCCGCCCGCCGGGACGAACTGCACGGGCTCCGCCAGGTCGTCGTGGGCGAAGCCGGCCCGGAGGTTGGGGTGGCGGGCCAGCAGCCGGCCGACGGCCGTGCGCAGCTCCTCGGGCTCCTCGGCGAGCTCGAAGACCAGCTGCACGGAGTAGACGTCCAGGCCGCCCTTGGAGTACTCGGCGTGGAAGAGCAGGCCCTGCTGGAGCGGGGCGAGCGGCCAGAACTCGGTGGCGTCGGGGTGGACGGCGCTCAGGCGGGCCAGCCGCTCGGCGGACGGCTCGGGCAGGGCGGGCAGCGCGAACGCGGCCGCGTCGTCCGGCTCCCCGGCGGCCTCGGCGAGCGCGGCGACGGTGCGGTGGGTGAAGACGTCCCGCTGGGTGAGCGCCAGCCCGGCCCGGCGGGCGCGGCTGACCAGCTGGATGGAGCGGATGGAGTCGCCGCCGAGGTCGAAGAAGTTGTCGTCGACGGAGAGTTCGGGCAGGCCGAGCAGCTCGGCGGCCAGGTCGTGCAGCACCTGCTCGGTGGGCGTGCGCGGGGCGGTCCGCTCGCCGGCCGGGGCGAGGTCGGGGGCCGGCAGCGCCTTGCGGTCGAGCTTGCCGTTGGGGGTCAGCGGGAAGGCGTCGAGCCGCAGGAAGGCGCTCGGCACCATGTACTCGGGCAGCGCGGCGGCCGCGGCCTCGCGCACGGCGTCCACGTCGACGACGGCGCCGGGCTCCGGCACCAGGTAGGCGACCAGCCGCTTGCTGCCGGGCCGGTCCTCGCGGGCCAGGACGGCGCAGGCGCCGACGCCGGGCTGGGCGTCCAGCACGGCCTCGATCTCGCCGAGTTCGATCCGCAGGCCGCGGATCTTCACCTGGTGGTCGGCGCGGCCGGCGTAGACGACCACGCCGTCCTCGCGCCAGCGGGCGAGGTCGCCGGTGCGGTACATGCGGGTGCCGGGCGGGCCGTACGGGTCGGCGACGAAGCGCTCGGCGGTCAGGCCGGGGCGGCCGAGGTAGCCGCGGGCCAGCTGGACGCCGGAGAGGTAGAGCTCGCCGGTCTCGCCGACGGCAGCCGGCCGCAGCTCGGCGTCGAGGACGTGCACCCGGGTGTTCCAGACCGGCCGGCCGATCGGGACGGACAGCTCGCCCGGCTCGGGGACGCACTCCCAGTAGGTGACGTCGACGGACGCCTCGGTCGGGCCGTACAGGTTGTGCAGCGGCACGCCGGGCAGCACCGTGCGGAAGCGGGCGGCGAGTTCGACCGGCAGCGCCTCGCCACTGGCGATCACGCGGCGCAGCCCGGTGCAGCCGGCGGCGGCCGGCTCGTCGACGAAGGCCTGCAGCATCGACGGCACGAAGTGCACGGTGGTGACCTGCCGGTCACGGATCAGCTCGGCCAGGTACGCCGGGTCGCGGTGCCCCTCGGGGCGGGCGACCACCAGGACGGCACCGGTGATCAGCGGCCAGAAGAACTCCCAGACCGAGACGTCGAAGCCGGACGGGGTCTTCTGCAGCACCCGGTCGTCCTCGGTCAGGCCGTACTCGGCCTGCATCCAGTGCAGCCGGTTGACGATGCCCTCGTGCGGCACGACGACGCCCTTGGGGCGGCCGGTGGAGCCGGAGGTGTAGATGACGTAGGCGGCGTCGGCCGGCCGCGGGGCGACCGCGGCGGCGGGCTCGCGGCCGGCCTCGTCGGCGGCGGCCTCGGCCGGCCGGTCGAGGATCAGGGTGGGGACGTTCTCCCCCGCCGGGTGGCCGACCGAGCTGTGGCTGAGCAGCAGCACCGGCGCGGCGTCGTCGAGCAGGTAGGCGATCCGGTCGGCCGGGTAGTCCGGGTCGACGGGCAGGTAGGCGGCGCCGGTGCGCAGCACCGCCAGCAGGCCGACCACCAGTTCGACCGAGCGCGGCACGGTCAGCGCGACCAGCCGGTCCGGGCCGGCCCCGTAGCGCCGCAGCCGCTCGGCCAGCTGCTCGGCGCGGGCGTCGAGTTCGGCGTAGCTGAGCTCGACGTCCTCGAAGATCAGCGCGGTCCGGTCCGGAGTCCGGGCCGCCTGGGCGGCCAGCAGTCCGGTCAGGGTCGCCGACGTGCCGGGCAGCTCGTGCGCGGTGTCGTTCCAGTCTGCCGGGGCGTTCCGGCGCCCGGCCGTGTCCTGCCCAGTCATGTCTTCCCCTCGAAAGTGGCATCGTGCTCGGTGACGCGTCGTGCTCGGTGACGCGTCACGGTGCGCGGCGACGTGTCGGTGCTCGGTGGCGCGCTTGGGTACGGGGCGCGCCGGCCCGGTGGGTCAGGCCCGCGGCGGCCGGAAGCTGCGCCGGGTGTGGGCGCGCAGCCGGTACGGCGTGGTGGCGTCGATGTAGGTGCGGGCCGGCACCTCCGGCGTACCGCTGCGGGCCCGCGCCCAGTCGGCGGTCTGCGACGGGTCCATCGGGACCGGCGGGTGGCCGGGCAGTTCGCGGCAGTCGGCGCCGAGGTTGGCCCGGGTGGTCAGCGCCCACAGCAGCTCCTCGGCGCTGCGGATCCGGACGTCGTCGTCGGTGAACAGCACCGACTTGACGAACGGGTGCCGGCGGACGACCTCGTCGGCGAGCGCGGGCAGGGCCAGGTCCGCCTCGGCGGAGTCCTTGCGGACGGCGACGGCGAGCAGCAGCATGCCGCCGCCGGCGGGCGAGTAGTGCAGGTCCCGCACGTGCAGCCCGGGGGCGGACGGCAGCGACAGGGCCACCGAGAGAGCGCCGGCGACGCCCAAGATGTGCGACTGCTCGCGGCCGGGCCCGATGACGGCCTGGTAGAGCGGGTCGCGCCGGGTGGTGACGCCGGTGACGGTGATGACCGGCAGCCCGCTCCTGGCCCGCCCGTCGTAGCCGAGGAACTCCGGCAGCGACCCGGCCGGGGCTGCGCCCGGCAGGGCCTCGTCGGCCAGGGTGCCGTCCAGGTACCCCTCCAGGACGATCTCGCTCTCGGCGAGCGCGGCCGCCCCCGGCTGGGTGCGGGCCGGGACGAGCGTGAGCGGCGCCCCGGCGAGCCCGCCGGCCACCGTCAGCTTGTCCGTACCGTCCGGCAGGAAGCGGGAGTTGAGCGCCGAGGCGATCATCGCGGCGGGCGGCACGCCGAGGTTGACGGTGACCGGCAGGCGCTCGCCGCGCGCCACCGCCCGTTCGTACAGCTCGCCGAGCCGGCGGCCGGGCACCATCCAGACGGTCAGCCGGTCGCGGCCGATCACCAGCATCCGGTGCGAGGAGAGCGCGCTCTCCCCGGTGCCGGCGTCCCCGGCGTGCACCAGGGCGGCCGTCAGGTACGGCCCGGCGTCCCTGGGGGTGGTGGTGAGCACCGGCAGCTCGCGCAGGTCGACCTCGCCGGCCACCACGTCCTGGCAGGGCGCGGCGGCCACCCGCACCGGCGGGAGGCCGGCGGCCAGCAGGGCGGCGGCGCTCCGGGGCGTCGTCCGCTCCGGCAGACCGGGCAGCCAGCCGCGCAGCCGGTCCTCGTCGCCGTACAGCCCGAGCAGCACCGGCGGGCCGGCCGGGACGGGCGCGGTGTACAGCACGGCCGGTTCGGGCCGGGCCACGCCGACCGCGGGCACGCCGGAGTACCGCTCGGCGAAGTCCGCGGCGACGGCGTCCCGGGCGATCGGCTCGTCCCGGGTGAGCACCGGCAGCTCCGCCAGCGCGGCCCGCAGCGAGCGGCCCGCGGCACCCGTCGCGGTGTCGGACGCGGTGCCCGGCTCGGTGGTCACCATGCCGCCGCCACCCCCTCGCCGAGTTCGCCGAACCAGCCGGGCAGGTCCGGGTGGCGCAGCAGGCCGGTGCCGATGAGCAGGCCCCGGTAGCCCGCGGCGAGCAGCCCGGCGGCGTCCTGCGGCGTCTCGATGCCGCTGGCGCTCACCGGCACCTTGGTGCCGGTGGCGAGGACGTCGGGCAGCAGGCGCAGGCTGCGGCCGAGGTCGGGCGCGTCCTGTTCCTTCTGCCGGATGTCCTTGTTGTTGACGGCCACCACGCAGGACTCGCCGTGCACCACGGTCGCCAGCTCGCGCTCGTCGGTGACCTCGACGAACGGGGTCAGCCCGTGCTCCAGGGCGGCCTCGATCAGCCCGGGCAGCACGCCGCGCGGCAGCACCGTGGCGGTGAGCAGCACGGCGGACGCCCCGGCCGCGCGGGCCTCGGCGAGCTGTCGCTCCTTGGTGAAGAAGTCCTTCACCAGGACCGGCAGTTCGGTGGCGGCCGCGACCTCGTCCAGCAGCGCGGCGGTGCCGCCGAACCAGGAGCCGGTGACCACCGAGAGCGCGGGCGCGCCCAGCCGGGTGTACTCGTCGACGATGGCCTGCACCGGCCGGCCGCGGAACAGGTCCTCGCCGTGGGCGCTGCGGGCCTTGAGCTCCATGATCACCGGCAGTCGGGCGGCCAGCAGCGCCGCCGGGAAGTCCCCGGCGGTGGACTGCCAGGCCGCCCGGACGCGCGCGATCCGGGGCGCCTCGAAGGCACCGCCCGCGCCGCGCGCGCCGCTGTCCACGTCGATGCCGGCGAAGAGCGGGTGCCGCCGGGCCGCCCGGTGCGCCCCGGCGTTGACCGCGGTGATCCCGCCGGCCAGCATGAACGGCTTGGACAGCCGCTCCAGCACCGCCTCGACCGCACCGGCCGACAGCGGCACGCCGGTGCTGCCGATCTTGCCGTCGGCCCCGACCGAGTCGAACAGGAAGACGTCGACGCCCGCCCGCTCGTACGCCCCGATCAGCGGCGCCTCCAGCACCCGGCCGTCCCGGACGTGCAGCACCTTGAGCAGTTCGACGGCGGGCAGCTCCGCGCGGACCGCCGCCACCTGGGCCGGCGTGGCGTAGCCGTGCAGCTGCACCCGGGACACCCCGGAGGCGGTGACCGCCTCGCGCAGCGCCGCCGGGTCGGCGAGCAGGGTCACCAGGACGGGGGCCGGCCCGCCGGACGCCCGCGCGAGGCCGGCCAGCTCGGCCAGCTCCGCCAGGGCGAGGTCGGCGGGCCCGTCCGGCACGCCGTACCAGAGCCCGATCAGATCGACCGGGGCCCCGGCGAGCAGCCGCAGCTGGTCCTCGCCGGTCACCCCGCACACCTTCAGCCGCATGCGTCCGCTCAGCTCCCCGCGACCTGCGAGTCGGCGGACTCCGACCCGAACTGCTGCGGCAGCTTGGCCAGCGAACGCGCCACCAGCTCCTGGTCGTAGCCCTCGTCCACGAGCTCGCCGCCCAGGTACTTCTCGTACGCGGTGAGGTCGAAGTGGCCGTGGCCGGAGAGGCCGAACAGGATCGCCTCGGAGCGGCCCTCCTCCTTGAGGCGCAGCGCCTCGTCGATGGCCACCCGGATGGCGTGGGTGGACTCGGGGGCGGGGACGATGCCCTCGGTGCGGGCGAAGGTCACGCCGGCCTCGAAGCAGCGGGTCTGCGGGACGGCGCGCGCCTCCATCAGGCCGTCCTCCAGGGCCTGGCTGACCAGCGGCGCGATGCCGTGGTAGCGCAGGCCGCCGGCGTGGATGGCGGGCGGCACGAAGGAGTGGCCGAGGGTGTGCATCTTCAGCAGCGGGGTCAGGCCGGTGCTGTCGCCGAAGTCGTAGGCGACCTTGCCCTGGGTGAGGCTCGGGCAGGCGGCCGGCTCGGCGGCGATCACCCGGACCCGGCGGCCGCCGCGCAGCTGCTCGCCGAGGAAGGGGAAGGCCAGGCCGGCCAGGTTGCTGCCGCCGCCGGCGGCGCCGATGACGATGTCCGGGTAGTCCTCGGCCATCTCCAGCTGGAGCAGCGCCTCCTTGCCGATCACCGTCTGGTGCAGCGCGACGTGGTTGAGCACGCTGCCGCCCGCGTAGTTGGTGAACGGGTCGTTCATCGCGACCTCGATCGCCTCCGAGGTGGCGATGCCGAGGCTGCCGGGGCAGTCCGGGTCCTCGGCGAGGATGCCGCGCCCGGCGGCGGTCTCGGTCGAGGGGCTGGGCACGCAGGTGGCGCCGTAGGAGTGCATCAGGGCGCGGCGGTAGGGCTTCTGGTGGTAGCTGACCTTCACCATGAAGACCTTGACCTCGAGGCCGAAGAAGGCCCCGGCGAGGGACAGCGAGGAGCCCCACTGGCCGGCCCCGGTCTCGGTGGCGAGCCGGCGGATGCCGGCCTCCTTGTTGTAGAAGGCCTGCGCGATGCCGGTGTTGGGCTTGTGGCTGCCGGCCGGGCTGCCGCCCTCGTACTTGTAGTAGATCCGCGCGGGGGTGTCGAGCAGCTTCTCCAGGCGGCGGGCCCGGAACAGCGGCGACGGCCGCCACTGGGCGTAGATCTGCCGGACGACGGACGGGATCTCGATGTCCCGCTCCAGGGTGAGCTCCTGCTCGGCCAGCTCCTTCGGCATGATCCCGAGCAGGTCCTCGACGGTCGCCGGCTGCCCGGTGCCCGGGTGCAGCGGCGGCGACAGCACGGGCAGGTCGGCGGCGAGGTTGTACCAGGTCGTCGGGATCTGTGAGTCGGCGAGCTGGTACTTGATGGTGTCCACGGTGTCGGCCTCCGGGCCTGGTGGTGGGAGAGGTGGGAAGGGCGTCAGGTGGTGCGGCGGGCGGCCGCGTCGGCCACCAGCGAACCGGTGGTGAACCGGTGGGAGTCCGGCCCGGCGAACAGGCCGGGGTGCTCGCGGCGCATCCCGGTCAGCACCAGGTCGTACGGAAGGTCGTCGAACTCGCCGTGCTCGCGCAGGAATTCCATCTGCCGCGCGCCGTGCTCGTCGAACGGGTGGTGCACGCTGTCGGCCGTCCCGTCGAACTCCAGCGGCTTCATCCCGTACAGACGGCAGAGCAGCTTGTTGAACACCGGGGTGGCCCGCACCCAGCGCCCGTCCAGGTGGACGGAGGTGAGCGCGTGGTAGTGGAAGACGTCGCCGCCGACGTACTCCTTGATCCGGTCGGACGCCAGGTGGTTGCGCACGTCGGTGAGCACCAGGCGGCCGGGGACGCCGACCGAGCGCAGTGCGGCCAGGTACACCAGCGACTTGTGGATGCACATGCCGCGCTTCGCCCGCAGGGTCTGACTGGCCGTCAGCGCCTCGCGGGAGAAGTCCGCGCCGTAGATCTCGTAGTTGATCCGGTCCCGCACGGCGTAGTAGAGCTTCACCGCGCGGTCGCGGTCGTCCGTTCCGCCGTCCGGCAGCACCTCGGCGACGAAGGCGCTCACCTCCGGCGAGGTGTGGTCGATGAAGTCGGTCGCCGCCAGGGTGGTGGCGAACTCGTCGCTCGGCATGGGAGGTACTCCTCGCTCTCGGAACGGGCCGGTCACAGGCCGAGCATGGTCGCGATCCGGACCCGCTGGACCTCGGAGGTGCCGGAGTAGATCGTCCCGGCGACGGCGTTGCGCAGCTCCTGCTCGACGCCGTACTCGGCCATGTAGCCGTTCCCGCCGAAGATCTGCACGGCGTTCAGGGCGGAGGCCAGGTTCGCCTCGCTGACCACCAGCTTGGTGGAGGCCAGGTCGACGGTGATGTCGCGGCCGGCGAGGAGGGCCGCGGCGGTGTCGTAGAGCCAGCGCCGGGAGGTCTCGACGCCGATCCGCATCTCCACGATCCGGCTCTGCACCAGCTGGAAGGAGCCGATCGGCTGCCCGAAAGCGGTCCGCTCCTTCGCGTAGGCGATGCACTCCTCCAGCCGGCGGCGCATCTCGCCGAGCGTGACGGCGAAGGAGCAGAGGATCTCCCACTTCATCACGTGGTCGAGCACCAGGAACCCGGTGCCGGCCCGGCCGATCACGTTGGCCTTCGGCACCCGGCAGTCGTCGAAGAAGACCTCCGACATCGGGGAGGACTTGAGGCCCATCTTCTCGATCGGGTTGCCGACGGTCAGCCCGGGGGTGTCCCGCTCCACGAGGAAGGTGGTCACCCCCAGCGGACCGGCGGTCGGATCGGTCTTGGCGTAGACCGCGATCACGTCCGCCACCGGTCCGTTGCTGACGAAGGTCTTGCTCCCGTTCAGCACGTACGCGTCGCCGTCGAGCACCGCGGAGGTGCGCATCGCCAACGCGTCCGAGCCACCGCCGGGTTCGCTGATCGCGTGGGCGCCGATCAGGCCGCCCCCGGCGATCCCGGTGAGGTACCGCTCCTTCTGGGCGGCCGAACCGAAACGCTGCAGCGGGACTCCGACGCTCACCATGCTGGTGGTGACGGAGAAGTTCAGCCCGCCGTTGCGGCAGCCGTGGCCGAGGCCCTCCAGGACGTACATGGTGGTCAGCAGGTCCTGGCCGAGCCCCCCGCACTCGGGCTCGAAGGGCAGTCCGAGCAGGCCCGAGTCGACGACCGCCTGCCACGGGCCGCGCGGGAACCGCGCGGCCTTGTCGTGGGCCAGGTGGTCGTCACCGAACTTCTCGAACCACGGTGTCAGGCCGTCGCGCAACTCGCGCTGGTCGGCAGACCATTCGATCATCGCAGCTTCATTCCCCGGTCGGTGGTCGGTGGCGCGGGCGGGATCAGTAGTGGGAGGACGAGGAGCCGGTCAGGTCGTGCACCTCGTCGCCGCGCAGCGCCGGGGTGAAGACGCACACCAGCCGGAGGTCCTCCTCCGGCCAGGCGATCAGCCAGTGCGCGTCGTGCTGGTCCAGCGCGTAGAGCGTGCCCGGCTCGATGACGTGGCTGTTGCCGGCCATGTCGACGACCTCGCCGCGGCCCGAGATGCAGTAGCAGGCCTCCAGGTGCCGCTTGTACTCCAGCAGCGACTTGGTGCCGGCGGTGACGACGGTGTCGGTGACCGAGTAGCCCATCTGGTCGGCCTCGACCAGGAAGCGGCGGCTGACGCCGTTGCCCCACTCGACCGTCTTGACGTCCTCGAGCTTGCGAATGAGCATGGTGAACTCCGTTCAGTGATTGGGCGGTTGTTCTTCTTCTGCGGGCCGGTGGCGCAGCCCACGGACGAATCCGGCGAGTTCGGCGAGCAGATCGCCGCCGGACTCCTGGATCCGTTCGATCTCGGCCACCAGGGCGCTGCCGACGATGGCGGCGTCGGCTCCCAGCTCCCCCATGGCCGCCACGTCCACGGCGGTGCGGACCCCGAAGCCCACGGCCACCGGGGCGGTGGTGAGCCCCTTCAGCGTGGCGACCACCGGCGCGAGCGCCGAGCGGTCCGGGGCCGGCACGGTGCCGGACCGGCCGAAGTGGGCCACCAGGTACAGGTACGCCGAGGCGAACTCGGCGCTCTCGGCCAGGACTTCGCAGGGCGAGTTCGCGTAGCAGGTGGTCACCACCGGCTGCCCGATCCGCTCCGCGGCCTCCAGGTACCGCCGGCGGGCCAGCGGCGGGAGGCCGTGCAGCAGGGTCGCGTCCGCTCCCGCGCCCCTGGCCCGGCGCAGGAACTCCTCCAGGCCCACCGGCCTCACCGAGTGGCCCCAGTCGGCGAGCAGCGCGATCCGGGTGTGCCGCAGGTCCGGCCGGACCTTCTCGACGAAGCCGAGCACGGCCTCCAGGTCGACTCCCCGGTCCAGCGCCCGCCGGGCGGAGCGCCGGATGACCGGGCCGTCGGTCACCGAGTCGGGGAACGGGACGGCCAGTTCCAGGCAGTCCACCCGCTCGGCGTCCAGCAGCCGCACCAGCTCGTCGAGCCGGTCCAGCCCCGGGTCGCCGGCGTTGACGAACAGCGCCAGTCCCGGGTCGGCGGGGCCGCGGCCGGGGAAGAACCCCGCCCCGGCGCCCGCGCGCCCGGTGCGGGCGCCGGTGCCGGTGCGGTCCGGGTGCTCAGCCACCGGCCCGCACCTCCTTGCGCAGCCGCTCCACCAGCTCGACCGCGGCCCCGTCGCGCACCGCCGTCCGGGCCGCCTCGTACGCCTGCGCCCAGTCGGTGGTCCGGCCGGAGGCGACGGCCGCGGCGGCCGCGTTGAGGCAGATGCTCTCCACCGCGGCCCGCGGGCCGTGGCCCCGGAGCAGTCCGAGCAGGTGCTCGGCGGCGTCGGTGCCCTCCTCGGCCGGGCGGAGGTCGGCGAGGGTGCCGTCCGCCGCCGTGCCGACCGTCTCCGGGCCGACCGTCAGCTCCGTGCCGTTCGCCAGCACGGTGTTCGCGGTGAAGCTGAGCAGCTCGTCCACGCCGAGGCCGTTGCGGACCAGCCAGATCGGCCGGTCGGCCGCCAGTTCGGCGAAGCCGTCCCAGAGTTCCGGCGAGGAGACGCCGGTCAGCTGGACCTCGACGGGCACCGCGGCCAGGAACGGGCCGAGCACGTTGACGAACCGGCCGATCTGCTGCATGCCGTAGGGCACGACCGCGCGGGCCAGCTCGGTCAGCTCCACCGGGTAGACGAACCCGGAGGCGAAGGCCAGGTTGAACCGGCCGAGCAGGTCCTCGCACTCGGCGTACGAGCGCGCGGTGGGAATGCCGAGCCGGTCCAGGATGTCGATCGAGCCGTACCGGCTGCTGTAGCCGCGCGACCCGGTCTTGACGATCGGCACCCCGGTCGCCGCGGCCACCAGCACCGCGGCGGTGGTCAGGTTGAAGGTGGCGGGGCCGCCTCCGGTGCCGACCAGGTTGACGACGCCGGGCCAGCGGGCCGGCAGCGGGGCGGAGCGGTCGGCGAGCGAGCCGAGGAACGACTCCAGGGTCGGCGTGGCGGGCGTGCGGGTGGAGAGCGAGGCGAGCACCGCGAGGGCCTCGCCGCTCTTCAGCCGGCGCTCGTGCAACCGCTCCCAGAAGTCCGCCCAGACCGGGCGCGCCACCGGTTCGGCGCCCCGGACCAGGCTCTGCAGCAGATCGGACACGGCTACTTCGCCCCGCTCGCCACCGCGTCGGCCTGGGTGAGGAAGGCGTCGATGGAGGCGACCGAGCGGAAGTTCTCCGGCAGGATGTCGAGCGCGTCGATGTCCAGCTTGTAGGTGTTCTCCAGCCAGCCGACCAGGGTCAGCAGGCCGAGGCTGTCGACCACGCCGTTGGCCAGCAGGTCGAAGTCGTCCTCGAGCTCGTCGACGGTGACGTCCAGCAGGAACTGCTCGATCAGGTAACGCTTGATGTCGTCGGTGCGCGCCATGTCAGCCTCCGGTGGCGGTGGTGGTGGGTCGGTGGTCGGCCTGCGCCTGCCGGGTGCGGCGCTGTACGGCCTTGCGGTCGAGCTTCCCGGTACTGGTGCGGGGCAGCGGGGTGTCCACCAGCTCGAAGGTGCTGGGGATGGCCACCCGGGGCAGCAGCCCGGCTGCGTGTTGACGGATGATCAGGGAGTTGAGCTTCACGCCCTCGGCGCGCTGCACGACGGCGTGCAGCCGCGTGCCGGCGAGCTCGTCGGGCTCGGCGAGCACCGCCGCCTCGGTCACGGCCGGGTGGCTGCGCAGCGCGGCCTCGACCTCGGCGGTGTTGATCCGCACGCCGCGGACCTTCACCACGAAGTCCCGCCGGCCCTCCAGGGTCAGCACGCCGTCCTCGTGACGGCGGACCAGGTCGCCGGTGCGGTAGTAGCGCCGCCCGTCGGCGCGCTCCGAGAAGACGCCCCGGTCGAGCTCGGCGTCCAGGTAGCCGGCGGTCTGGAACGGCGTGGAGACCACGAGTTCGCCGCGGCCCGGCCCGTCCAGCTCGGCGCCGTCCTCGTCCAGGACCAGCGCGTCCACCCCGTCGATCGGGCGGCCGATCGGAACCGTACCGTACGGCATCGGGTCGATCGGGTCGATCGTGTGGATGAAGCTGTCGTTGGTCTCGGTGCAGCCGTAGACGTTGTGGAAGATCGCCTTGGGCAGCAGGGCCGGCAGCGGCTCGAAGCCCCGGGCGCTGACGGCGTCGCCGGTGAGCAGCGCGTGCTCGACGGCGTCCAGCCGCAGCCCCTCGTCGCCCTCGGCGGCCTGGGCGAGCAGCTGGTAGAGCATCGGGACGCCCTGGACGACCTGCACCGGCCGGGCCTGGAACTGCGCCAGCAGGTGTGCCGGGTTGGCGGCCAGGTCCTGGTCGATCAGGGTGACGCAGCCGCCGCGGCTGAGGGTGGTCCAGATGTCGAGCAGGCAGAGGTCGAAGTTCAGTGGCGCGTAGTTGAGCACCGTGCTGTCCGGACCGATGCCGAAGTAGCCGGCCGCCCAGTCGGTGAAGCGCTCCACCGCGCCGCCGGTCAGCGGCACGACCTTGGGCAGTCCGGTGGAGCCCGAGGTGGTCAGCAGCAGCGCCACGTCGTCCGGGTCACCGTCCTCGCGGACGCTGAACCCGCCGTCTCCCGCGGTCAGTTCGGCCGGGTCGGGCAGGCGCCGGGCACCGCACCGGTCCAGCAGGGCGGCCAGCGTCTCGGCACCGAGCTCCGCCGAGGGCAGCAGCACCGGCTGGCGGAGCATCAGACAGGCCAGCACCACCGCGATGGCCTGCGGCGACTTCTTCGCCACCACCGCGACCGGCTCGGCGGACGGCAGGCCCGCGTCGGCCAGCCGCACGGCGGCCGCGCCGGCCATCCGGTGCAGGTCCGCGTAGCTCACCTCGTCCGCGTGCCAGAGCAGGGCCGGCGCCTGCGGGCGGACCTCCGCCTGTTCGGCGATCCGGCCAGGGAGGGATCTCCATGGCATCGAGCAGTCCTCCGTCTCACGTAGGAATGTCTGAGGGAGCAGCCGAAAACCGATTACGGCCACTGAAAAATGGGCGCAGGCGGAATCGCCCGCTCCGGGCAGGCGGAATCGCCCAAGGTGACGAGCGGCCGCGGCGATGGGCGCGCGCGAACCCGTCAAAGAGTTAATAAATGAATACGGCTGCAGAAGTTGATTGGTGAACTGCCCGATTTGGACGGAGGCGCTCCTGATGTCGGTGTTCCGACAGCCGAAAGCCCCCCCCCCGGACAGAAACCGGGCACCGCCAGGTCAGTCCGCGTGCCGCCCCGAGGGCTGCGCGAACGCGGCGGAGACACCCAGCACCAGGTAGGTACAGCCGGTGATGTACTTCTGTGCGCGGGCGAACCGCACGCTGCGCGCGAGCCAGGCGCCCACGCCGATCGACGCCACCGCGTACACCAGGTCCATGGCCAGGGCGATCGCGAAGAACACCAGGCCGAGCGCCAGCGTCTGGCTCGCCACCGAGCCCCGGTCGGGGTCGACGTACTGCGGCAGCAGGGCCAGGAAGAAGAGCGCGACCTTGGGGTTGAGCACGTTCACCAGGACGCCCTGGCGCAACAGCGCCCCGACCGGCCGGTGCCCCTCGGCACCTGACGGCCCCTCACCGAGCGCTCCGCCCTTGGACAGCAGGGTGCGCACCCCCAGGTAGACCAGGTAGGCGGCGCCGGCGTACTTCACCACGTTGAACGCCAGGGCGGAGGCGGCGATCAGCGCCGACACCCCGACCACGGTGCCCAGGACGTGCACCAGCGTGCCGAGTTCGACCCCGACCGCCGAGGCGAACGCCGCCCGCCGACCCTGGCCGATGCCCCGGCTGAGGATCAGCAGCATGTTCGGCCCGGGCACGGCGACCACCGCGATGACCGTCGGCACGAACAACATCAGCGCCGCCATCGACGGCAGTGTCAGCTGCACCGGACCTCTCCCCCTCCGCCAGCTGCGGAGTGAGTCCGGATCAGCCCCACTCCAGGTCTCCGTCCTGCCCGCCCCCGGGACCGGCCGGGATTCCGAAATCCACCCAACCCGGCTGAAAAGATCGCCGAATGGCCATCATAGTGCTCATCCCCCCAGACAATTCACCCTGCTTGACATGCCCCGCCCGTACGCTGTGTCCCGAGCGCGGTTACCTTCGATCCTGCTCGCCAAACCTCGGTAAGTCCAGGGATGATCGCTGTCCCAAAGGTGCCGTGACTGGTGACGGCCAGGTTTGTCCGCGCGAGAACCAGAGAGCAGCAGTACAGAGCAGCCCCACAGAGCAGCACGACCGAGCAGCACCACCACCACGGAGTAGCAATGGATCTTGAGAAGGACCGGAAAGTCCTGGCGTCGCTCTACCGGCAGTTACGAAATGAGCCGAATCTGGGCACACCGGAGATCTGTGCCCGCGCCGGCCTGGATCCGTCCTCCATCGACGAGGCCGTGGCACTGCTCACCGAGCTCGGACTGCTGGCCGAGTCCGACCGCAGCGGCGGCCGGCCCGCCGTCACCGCCACCGAGACCGCGCTCAACCGCCTCGCGCAGCAGGCGGAACAGACGGCCGCGCGCTCGCTGGAGGAGGCCGTCCGGATCCGCAAGGCGATGCGGCTGCTCACCACCGAACTCGCCGACCAGTACCAGCAGCAGGAGAGCATGGCGCCGGCCGAGCTGATCGTCGGCCTCGACCGCATCTCCGAAGTCCTGGAGGACTGCACCGAACTGGCGCAGGACGAGGTCCTGAGCATGCACCCCGGCCCGGTCGTGGAGAGCCGTTCCAAGGCCCGGCTGGAGCGCAACCAGAAGGTCCTCGACCGCGGCGTGGGGATGCGCACCATCCATCTCGCCTCCACCGCACGGCTTCCGCAGGGCCTGGCCCTGCTGGAGGACATGCAGCGGGCCGGGGTCCGGATCCGGCTGGCCCCGACCATCCCGTTCCGGCTGATCGTCATCGACGAGGTGATGGCGTTCACGCCGGCCTTCGGGACGGAGGCGCAGCCCACCGCCATGGTCACCCGCGGCCCGGTGATCACCCGGCTGCTCCGGCGCGTGTTCGAGCACTGCTGGCAGTCCGCGGTCGAACTCGGCACGGACGCCCCGCCGCCGCAGGACCTCGACGACACCCCGCTCACCGGGCAGCAGGCGGGGATCCTGCGGTTGATGAACGCCGGGTTCAAGGACGAGGCGATCGCCCGCGAACTCGGGATCTCCACCCGGACGTTGCGTCGGCTGATGAACGACCTGATGGAGAAGCTCGGGGCGGACAACCGCTTCCGGGCCGGGGTCCGCGCCCAGCAGCTGGGCTGGCTCAAGTAGCGGCGGAGGAGCCCGCCCCGGCCCGGTCGGCCGGGGAGGGCGCCCGCCCGCCCCGCGGCGCGCCGCCCGCGCCCGCCCTCACGGTGACGTGAGGTCCTGCCCGCAGCGGAGGTTCCACCGCCCCGCGCGGCCGGACAGCTCGGTCACCGACAACGGCCGGACGTCGAGCCGCCAGAAGACCGCCGGGGGGAGGCCGAGCGCGCCCACCACGGCGGCCCGGACGACCGCGGGCTCCACCACCGCCACCACCCGGCCGGGCTGCCCGGCCAGGTCGTCCAGCCAGCCGCCGACCCGTGCGCACAGCGCCGTCACCGACTCGCCGCCGTGCGGAGCCGCCGCCGGGTCGGCGAGCCAGGCGGCCACCGCCGCCGGATCGGTCGCCGCGACGTCGTCGAGCCGGCGCCCGCGCCAGTCCCCGACGTCCAGGTCCGCCGGTGCCGCCGCCGACCCGGGTGCCAGGCCGAGCGCCTCGGCCGTCCGGCGGCAGCGCGGCGAGGGCGCCGTGAAGCTCCGCGTCGCCACCGGCAGGGCGCCGGCCGCCGCGCGGGCGGCCGACAGCGCGGCGTCGTCCGGCGGGCCGTCGTCGCCGAACCGGGCCGCACGGAGTCCGGACCCGATCGCCGGTGCGACCAAGATCACGCGTACGGTCACCGAACTCCTCCTCCGCCCGGAACCGCGCCGGTTGCACGCATACGTACAGGAGCGCGCGGCCGTTCCCGCGCCGGTCCGCGCGCCGTTCGCCCCTGGTGGGACCCCTTGGCGGGACCCCCGGCACACGGTACCGTCCCTGCGACAACTCAAGACGACGGTGCGCGGAAGACCGGTGAGAAGCCGGCACGGTCGCGCCACTGTGAATCCGGATCCTGGCACCAGGCCAGCGCCGGTGAGTCAGACCCGCCTCCGTCGTCCGTGCTCCATCGAACGGGACGCGTGTTCCCAGAGGAGGTCGGCCATGGCTCACCCCATCGCCCCCGCTGCCACCGCCACACCGGCGATCACCCCCATCTCGCTGAAGACGATCGCGCCGTGGGCGGCGTTCGTCGGCGTCCTGCTGCTCACCCTGCTCTACTTCGTCGGAGCCGAGGAGGGCGCCACCGCCCTGATCTCCGGCGAGAACGTGCACGAGTGGCTGCACGACGGCCGCCACCTGCTCGGCTTCCCCTGCCACTGACCGGGGGACGGGCCGTCATGAACTCCGCAACCGTCAGATCCCTGCTCGTCCGCGGCATGCTGGCCGGCCTCGCCGCCGGCCTGCTCGCCGCGGTCGTCGCCTACCTGCTGGGCGAGTCCCACGTGGACGCCGCCATCGCCTACGAAGAGGCCCACGCCGACCACCACGAGCACGAGGTGGAACTGGTCAGCCGCACCCTGCAGTCCACCGCGGGGCTGGCCACCGGCATCCTCGTCTACGGCATCGCGCTGGGCGGCATCGCCGCCCTCGCGTACTGCTTCGCGCTCGGTCGGGTCGGCCGGTTCACCCCGCGCGCCACGGCCGTCCTGCTGTCCGGGGCGGCGTTCGTCGCGGTGTACCTGGTGCCGTTCCTCAAGTACCCCGCCAACCCGCCCGCGATCGGTGAACCCGACACGATCGGCCGGCGCACCACGCTCTACTTCCTCATGATGGCGCTCGGCGTCCTGCTGGCGGTCGCCGCGGTGATCGTCGGCAAGCGGCTCGCCCCGCGCCTGGGGAACTGGAACGCGGTGGTCGTCGCCGGGGCCGGCTTCGCCGTGGCCGTCGGCCTCGCCTTCGCCTTCCTGCCCGCCGTCGACGAGGTGCCGGAGGACTTCAACGCCACGCTGCTCTGGCAGTTCCGCGTCTCCGCCCTCGCCATCCAACTCACCCTCTGGGCGTCCTTCGGCCTGCTCTTCGGCCACCTCGCCGAACGCCTCCTCAACCCGAAGCCCGCCGCGGCGGTGACCGGCCGGGGCACCACGGCGGAAACGCCCGCTCCGGTGCACTGAACACCGCCGACCCGCCCCACCCGGCCGAAGGCCGGCCGGCGCGACCCCCGTCGCCCGGCCGGCCTTCGGCGCTCCGGGAGCGCCGGGGGACCGCTCCGGCGCCCTCGGGTCGGGGCCGCCGGGCGCACTCCGGCGCGTCGTGCGCGCCGAACCGCTAGCCTGGGCCGCTTCCCCGTCCCGCGGTCCCCTTGGAGCTCCCCGCCGTGTCCGACAGCTTCACGCACCTGCACGTCCACACCGAGTACTCGATGCTGGACGGAGCCGCGAAGAACGGAAAGCTGTTCGCCGAGGCGGAGAGACAGGGCATGCCCGCCATCGCGATGAGCGACCACGGCAACATGTTCGGCGCCTACGAGTTCTTCCACGCCGCCGCCAAGACCGGCGTGAAGCCGATCATCGGCATCGAGGCGTACGTCGCCCCCGGTTCGCGCTTCCTGAAGAAGCAGGTGTTCTGGTCGCCCGGCGGCCAGCGCCCGACCGGTGCGGACGGCGAGGGCGGCAAGGACGTCTCCGGCGGCGGCCGCTACACCCACATGACGATGTGGGCGCAGAACCCGACCGGGCTGCGGAACCTCTTCCGGCTCTCCTCGCTCGCGTCGATGGAGGGCTACTACATGAAGCCGCGGATGGACCGCGAGCTGATCGCGGCCCACGCGGACGGCATCATCGCCACCACCGGCTGCCCCTCGGGCGAGGTGCAGACCCGGCTGCGGCTGGGCCAGTACGAGGAGGCGGTCAAGGCCGCCGGTGCCTACCAGGACATCTTCGGCAAGGAGAACTACTTCCTGGAGCTGATGGACCACGGCCTGGACATCGAACGCGAGGTCCGCGCCGACCTGCTCCGGCTGGCCAAGCAGCTGAACATCCCGCTGCTGGCCACCAACGACTCCCACTACGTGACCGCCGACCAGGCGGACGCCCACGACAGCCTGCTCTGCGTCGGCGTGGGCAAGAACAAGGACGACCCGAACCGGTTCAAGTTCCAGGGCACCGGCTACTACGTGAAGACCGCCGCCGAGATGCGCGAGCTCTTCCGCGAGCTGCCGGAGGCCTGCGACAACACGCTGGCGATCGCCGAACGCGTGGAGTCGTACGAGGAGGTGTTCGCCTACGTCGACCGGATGCCGCAGTTCGACGTGCCCGAGGGCGAGACCCAGGCCTCGTACCTGCGGAAGAAGATCGAGATCGGGCTGAAGCACCGCTACGGCGACAGCCCGAGCCAGGAGGTGCTGGACCGGGTCGAGCTGGAGATGGGCGTGATCACCCCGATGGGGTTCGACGCCTACTTCCTCGTGGTCGCCGACATCTGCCAGTACGGCCGGGACAACGGCATCCCGGTGGGCCCGGGCCGTGGCTCGGCGGCCGGCTCGATGGTCGCCTACCTCACCGGCATCACCCAGCTCGACCCGCTGGAGCACGACCTGCTGTTCGAGCGCTTCCTGAACCCCGAGCGCATCAACCCCCCGGACGTCGACATCGACTTCGACGACCGCCAGCGCGACCAGATGGTCCGCTACGTCACCGAGAAGTACGGCGCCGCCTACACCGCCCAGGTCAACACCTTCGGCACGATCAAGGCCAAGGCCGCCGTCAAGGACGCCAACCGGATCCTCGGCTACCCGTTCTCGATGGGCGACCGGATCACCAAGGCGATGCCACCGGACGTGATGGGCAAGGGCGTCCCGCTGGCCGACCTCTTCAACGAGAGCCACCCGCGCTACAACGAGGGCACCGAGATCCGCGGGCTCTACGAGAACGAGCCCGACGTCAAGAAGATCATCGACACCGGCCGGGGCATCGAGGGGCTGATCCGCGGCACCGGCGTGCACGCCGCCGCCGTCATCCTCTCCTCCACGCCGCTGCTCGACCTGATCCCCCTGCACATGCGGGACAAGGACGGCGTGATCATCACCGGCTTCGACTACCCGTCGTGCGAAGCCATGGGCCTGATCAAGATGGACTTCCTGGGCCTGCGGAACCTGGGCATCATCGACCACTGCATCAAGATCATCAAGGCCAACCGGGGCGTCGACGTCGACATCGAGAAGATCCCGATCGACGACCCCACCACCTACCAGCTGCTCGCCCGCGGCGACACCCTCGGCGTCTTCCAGCTCGACGGCGGCCCCATGCGGGCCCTGCTGCGCCTGATGAAGCCCACCGAGTTCGCCGACATCTCCGCCGTCTCGGCGCTGTACCGGCCCGGCCCGATGGGCATGAACTCCCACACCAACTACGCGCTGCGCAAGAACGGCCAGCAGGAGATCCTGCCGATCCACCCCGAGCTGGAGGCCCCGCTCAGCGAGGTCCTCGGCCCCACCTACGGCCTGATCGTCTACCAGGAGCAGGTCCAGCGCGCCGCCCAGGTGCTGGCCGGCTACAGCCTCGGCCAGGCCGACCTGCTGCGCCGCGCGATGGGCAAGAAGAAGAAGGAGGTCCTGGAGAAGGAGTTCGTCCCCTTCCACGCCGGCTGCAAGGAACGCGGCTACTCCGACGAGGCCATCCAGGCGGTCTGGGACGTCCTGGTCCCGTTCGCCGGCTACGCCTTCAACAAGTCGCACTCCGCCGCGTACGGCCTGGTCTCGTACCAGACCGCCTACCTCAAGGCCAACTACCCCGCCGAGTACATGGCCGCCCTGCTCACCTCCGTCGCCGACGACAAGGACAAGATGGCGGTCTACCTGGCCGAGTGCCGGCAGATGGGCATCCGGATCCTCTCCCCCGACGTCAACGAGTCGGTGGTCGACTTCACCGCCGTCGGCAGCGACGTCCGCTTCGGGCTGAAGGCGGTGCGCAACGTCGGCGTGCCGGTCATCGAGTCGCTGGTGAAGACCCGCAAGGAGAAGGGCAAGTACGCCTCCTTCGCGGACTTCCTGGACAAGGTCGAGCTGGTGGTCTGCAACAAGCGCACCGTCGACTCCCTGGTGAAGGCCGGCGCCTTCGACTCGCTCGGGCACACCCGGCTCTCGCTCAGCACCGTGCACGAGAGCGCGATCGACGCGGTCACCGGGGTGAAGAAGCAGCAGGCGATCGGCCAGGACGACCTGTTCGGCGCCCTCGAACCCGGCGACGGCGGCGGCATCGGCCTGGACTTCCAGCTCACCGACCGCGAGTGGCCCCGCCGCCAACTCCTCGCCCTGGAACGGGAGATGCTGGGCCTCTACGTCTCCAGCCACCCGCTGGACGGCGCGGAGCACATCCTCTCCCAGAACCGCGACACCTCGATCGCCGAACTCCTCGGCTCCGGCCGCACCGAGGGCGAGGTCCGCCTCTCCGGCCTGATCACCGCCGTCGACCGCCGGATCAACAAGGCCGGCAACGCCTGGGCGATCATCACCCTGGCCGACCGCGACGGCTCGGTCGAGGTGCTGTTCTTCCCCGCGACCTACAACCTCATGGCCGAGCAGATGATCGAGGACAACGTCATCTCGGTCCGCGGCCGCCTCAACGAGCGCGACGGCTCGCTGAGCATCTTCGGCCAGGAGATCACCACCCTCGACGTCTCCTCCGCCGAACTCGGCACCAAGCCGCCCGTCCAGATCACCGTGCCGCTCGGCAAGATCACGATCGAGACGGTCGCCGAGCTCAAGCTCGCCCTCCAGGCCCACCCCGGCGACGTCCCGGTCCGGCTGCTGACCACCAACTGGGACAAGGACACCCTCTACGAGCTCGGCTTCCTGGTGAACCCCGGCAACGGGCTCGCCTCGGACATCAAGACCCTCCTCGGCAACCGCGCCTGGGTGGGAACGGGGTGAGAACGGCGGCCGGGCGGCCGCGCGCACGCCCTACCGCGCCGGATCACCCGGGGCCGGCGTGCCCCGAGCCCTTGACCGGCCGGTTCGGCCCGGGCCGAACCCTCCCGGAGTCAGCCCCCGACCAGGCGCGATGCGGATCGGTCTGCTGCGCGCCGGGGTCGGTTCGCAGACGGGGGGCTGAGCCCGTGGGTGGGTTGCGGTTCGAGGTGCTCGGGCCCGTGCGGGGTCGGCGGGACGGGGGCGAGCTCGCGCTCGGGGCACCGCAGCCGTTGACACTGCCGCGGTGGGCTCCTAGCGTGGCGCAGTCGATTACCCGCGAGTAGGGACTGTTGATGGCCGAGCCGCGCCCGTACGACCTCGTCCTGTTCGGTGCCACCGGCTTCACCGGCGGGCTCACCGCCGAGTACCTGGCCCGGACCGCGCCCGAGGGCTGCCGCTGGGCCCTCGCCGGACGGGACGAACGCAGGCTCGCCGCCGTCCGGTCGAGGCTGGCCGAGCTCGACCCGCGCTGTGCCGACCTCCCGCTGCTGGTCGCGGACGCCGCCGACCGCGAGGCGCTGCGCGATGTGGCCGCCTCGGCCCGGGTGGTGATCTCCACCGTCGGCCCGTACCTGCGGCACGGCGAGCCGCTGGTGGCGGCCTGCGCGGAGAGCGGGACCGACTACGTGGACCTCACCGGTGAGCCGGAGTTCGTCGACCGGATGTACCTCCGGCACCACGAGCGGGCGGTGGCCACCGGCGCCCGGCTGGTGCACGCCTGCGGCTTCGACTCGGTGCCGCACGACCTCGGCGTGCTGTTCACCGTCGAGGAGTTGCTGCACCGCGGCGGCCCGGCCGCCCGGGTCTCGGTGGAGGGCTTCGTCCGTGCCGGCGGCACCGTCTCCGGCGGCACCTTCGCCTCGGCCATGACGGCCTTCTCCCGGCCGCGGGCCATGGCGCGGGCCGCCCGGGCGCGCCGCGCGGCCGAGCCCCGGCCCAAGGGGCGGCTGGTCCGCACCCCGGTCGGCCGGCCGCACCGGTCGCGGGCGGCCCGGGCCTGGGCGGTGCCGCTGCCCACGATCGACCCCCAGGTGGTGTCCCGCTCGGCCGCCGCACTCGACGCCTACGGCCCGGACTTCGGCTACACGCACTACGCGGCGGTGCGCCGGCTGCCCATCGCCCTCGGCGGGGTCGCCGCGGTGACGGCGCTCGCCCTCGCCGCCCAACTCCCGCTCCTGCGCCGGGCCCTGGGGCGGCTGCGGGAACCCGGCGCCGGGCCGAGTGCGGAGCAGCGGGCGCGGTCCTGGTTCGCCGTCCGGTTCGCGGCGCGGGCGCAGGACGGTCGGACGGTCCTCACCGAGGTGTCCGGCGGCGATCCCGGCTACCAGGAGACCGCGAAGATGCTCGCCGAGTCCGCGCTCTGCCTGGCGTACGACGACCTGCCGCCGCTGGCCGGGCAGTTGACCACCGCGGCGGCGATGGGCCGGCCGCTGATCGACCGACTGGTCGCGGCCGGCATCTCCTTCCGCGTGCTGGACACCCCGCCGATGACCGCCCCCGGCCGGTAGCGGACTCGCGGCGGCGTGCGGCGGGTCAGCCGCGGCGAGTCCCCGGCCTCGGGCGGCAGCCCGGTCACACGGGCGGCATCAGATCGCTCTCGCTGATGGTGTACGTCAGCACGGGGTAGCTGAAGTCCGTTTCGTGGTTCTCGCGGCGCCGCAGTCGGTAGAACTCGCGCCGCTGCTCTTCGTCGGCCGAGGTGAGGCGCGCGCCCTGCGGGAGGTGGGGACGCCCGTCGCGGAACCGGACGAAGGTCTTCGACGTTCGAAAGGTCACGCCCAGCCATTGGTTGTCCGCCGCCCGGCCGGGCGCGTCCAGAACGATTCTGTGCCTGAGCCGCCGGTTCGAGTCGACGGAGAACGCGACGACGCCGTGGTGGGCGAGGGGGATCTCGAACTTCTCGCCCTCCTCGAACTCCTCACCACCGGACTCCTTTGGTTCGAAGATCAGCTTCCTCGGCGGGCCCGCGTCGGGGTGCCGATAGCAGGAGAAGACGGCGATGAACGAATCGCCGGCCAGATCGAGGGCCTGGTCGGAATGGCTCCCCATGGTCGTGTAGGCGTTCGTGTAGCTCTCGATGAGAGCGTTGTTGAAGCCGACCGTGATCCCCGCCCGTTCCTGGATCCGTTGCGCCAGCCGTTCGTGCACCGCGCGGAAACGCTGCGCCGGGCTGCCGTAGCGGGTGGTGGTCCGCACGAGTGGCACACCGCCCGCCTCGTCGACCCTGGCGAGCACGGCGCCTCGCCGGCCCTTCCCCACGTCCTCCAGGCGGGCCGAAGCGGACAGTTCGGCGAAGAGGTCCTCCTCGGCCGGCAGAGCGCACGAGAGGATCTCGTCCGCGATCCTAGATCCGGGGGGCAAGGTAGTCTCCCGTGTTCATGCTGAAGAGAAGTTCGTCGCCGTAGTCGACGAAGGACGAGGCCCTGTTCTCCTCGGCGTACCGCCTGCGCAGTTCGTCCATGCCGGCCGGCGTGGGTGGCTCCAGCCGCACCAGGTCCCCGGCCGCCTTGAGGAACGTGTGGCCGTCCTTGTGAACGGCTTCGGCGCTCGAACAGCGGGCCACGTATCCCAGGCGGGTCGGGAGCAACTCGGCGTCCAGCGCCGGAGGCCGGATCTCATGCGTGTAGAGGCGGTTGGTGGACAGCGGCATGAAGAACACGGAGCCGGGATAGAGGGTCAGGGTGAACTGCGGAGGGAGCGCGATCCCGTCGGGCCCTTCGGTCGGCTCCTTGAGGCGGAAGTGGAGTTTGGTCAGCCCGCTGGCCCCCTTCACGCCGTGGTCGAAGGCGTCCTCGGCCAGCGGCCGCAGCTTCTCGAGCCCCTCGTAGAAGGTGCAGAAGGCCATGATGCCGTTGCCGGGCATGTCCTTGGTCTTGTCGGCGTGGGCCGAGATCCTGGCCTTGGACTGCTTGCGCTCCGCCGTGGCAAGGGTGTTGTGGTAGATCTGGGCGAGCACGTGGTTCAGCCGTGCCTGGCCCCGGAAGACGGCGGCGGCCTCGCGGTTCAGCGCCTCGACGATGCTCGTGTCGGTCGGACGGAAGTTCTCGGTCGGCCCCGAGAGGTTCGTGGAGCAGCGGAGCAGGCGGAAGTGCAGTTCGTCGCCGTCGCGCGTGACGGGCGTCAGATAGATCCCGCTGCGACGGGCGGTTCCGGGCTTGGTGGACTCCGTCAGTGACTGGAACGCGTGCTCCGCGCTGATCCGTCCGAAGTGATCGGCGCCCGGCCCGAAGAAGCGGCGGTAGTACACGCCGACGCCGTGCACGCGGACGGGAACCCGGCCGAGGTCGACCGGGGTCCACGGCTCGTCGACGTCCTCGTGGTAACCGTGCGACGGCTCCCGGATGACGAACACCCGGGCGGCCGCACGCAGTTGGCGGCCGCTGATCCCGGAGGTGTCGCCCCACAGGTAGACGGTCTTCTGCGCGAGGTCGAGCGACCCGGAGGCGAGGTCCTCCGTGGTGATCGTGGACCCGAAGAAGTCCTTGACCAGGTCGTCATCCCGCACCGCCGAAGGCACGACCAAGACGTTGTTCGCGTCCTCGATGCGGGCTTCGGTCAGGTCTGTCGTGGACATCGAACGCAACCTGCCATTCGCGGATCTTGGTGGATTCCTGATGCTCTCACGGGCGCTCGACAGCGGGCAACGGCTTACCGCGCCCCGGGCCGCCCCGGTGACTCCCGCGCGGGGACCGGCCGGGACCGCGGGCCGGCCATCCGTGCCCGGGCGCCGGCCACACCACCTCCGGGGGCGGGCCGACCACCGCGTCAGTGCGCCGGGCGAGTGGCGGCGGCGGCGGAGCCGTGGACCAGGTCGGTCGGGTTCTCGACGTCACGGAACGACGTCGGCGCGGGCGGCGGAGTGGCGCCCGCGGGGGGTGGAGTCGTGGTGCGGGGCGGTGTCGTGCCGTTGTCCGAGTCGCAAGCCGAGGCGGTTCCGAGCGCCAGGAGGACGAGGACGGCGAGCCCCACGGCCCTGTGTCGGTGCATGCGGTGGAATCTCCCGGTTCTCGCGGACGGTGTGGCCGTGAGACGGCCGCCACGTCCGTCCGGTTCCGTCGGCTCGGCCCTCAACTCGCCGGGCGCTGATTTGACTTGATCCACAGTCGTCTGGCACTCGCCTTCCGTTGCCCTGAACTGATTTCACAGAATGGGGCTTTAATCATTCGTTACGGCGGTTCCCTTCCCAGCGCGCCCTTGCACCGGCCAGGCTTCGGTCTGCTCAAGTCGGGGGCGCGACCGCGCACCCCGGACGCCCAGGGGAGGACGCAACCGTGCCGAACAGGCAACGACGACGACTGCTCGTGAGCGCCGTCACGCTCACCGCGCTCGGCCTGACCACCACTCAGGCCCTCGCCGCACCCGCCGCGCAGCCCGGCACCCGGCCGGTCCCGGTGCAGCACCTCACCGAGCTCGGCAAGAAGCACGCCCAGGAGGTCAAGGACAAGACCGCGGCCGGCCGGACCGTCTCCCCCAAGGCCTTCTCCGCCAAGGCCGAGTCCGGTGAGGACGAGGGCGACGAGGCGGAGAACTCCGCCGAGGGCACCGCGCAGTACACCGAGGCCCGCACCGCGCCCGGCGTGGTGGCCCCCGGCGCCTACGGCGCGGCCTGGGCGCAACTGCAGTCGCTGCCGCACACGGGGGGTTCCTGGGAGCACGTGACGAACAAGCCGTACAACGGCGACGACCCGCGCTACCGCGACGTCAACTCCAACTCCAGCGGCGGTGCCGGCTACGTCACCGGGCGGATCACCGGTCTCGCGGCCGACGGCGACGGCTACGTCTACGCGGGCGGCGCCAACGGCGGGGTGTTCCGCTCCCGCACCGGCGGCGGGCACTGGGAGGCCATCGCCGACAAGCTGCCCACGCTGTCCACCGGCACCCTGAACCTCGACGGCGGCGGCCGGCTCTGGTACGCCACCGGCGAGTCCAACACCGGCGCCACCTCGTACGTCGGCACCGGCGTCTACGTGCTCTCCGACCCCGAGCACGGAGAGTTCCAGCCCGGGAACCGGGTCGGCGGCGCCGAGCTGGAGTCCACCACGATCCACCAGCTGCGCTTCGCCGGGGACAAGGTGTGGGCGGCCACCAACCGCGGGGTGTGGAGCCACTCCACCGCCACCCTGTCGGGTCCGTGGACGCTGGAGTTCGCGCCCAACCCCGACTACCTGCCGGGCGGTTCGAAGTCCTCCGATCCCTCCGCGCCGTACAAGAACATCGCCAACGACGTCGCGATCGACGCCAAGGACCCGTCCAAGGTGATCCTCGCCGTGGGGTGGCGCGGCGGCGACACCTACAACGGCTTCTACGGCAAGGCGGCGGAGGGCAGTTGGCAGCGCGTCGCCTCGCTCGGCGACCTGCCGACCGACGCGGACGACGTCGGGAACGTGACCTTCGCCCGCTCGGCGGACGGCTCGCGCTACTACGCCATCGACCAGTCCCCGAAGGTCATGGCCACCGACCCGGACACCGGCCTCAAGGGCGTCTACGTCTCCAAGTCCGGCTCGCCGTCCGGCCCGTGGACCCTGATCGCCGACAAGGACAAGCTCAAGGGATCGGGCTCGGCGCTCCAGGACGACGGCTACCAGCCCGGCATCCAGTCCTGGTACAACCAGTTCCTCCAGGTCGACCCGGCCAACCCCGACCACGTCTGGGCGGGTCTGGAGGAGGTCTTCGAGACCACCGACGGCGGCGCCGAGTGGGCCGCCATCGCCCCGTACTGGAACTACCCGTTCCCGTGCTGGAGCATCGACCCGGCCAAGCGGACCGGCGACTGCTCACCGACCACCCACCCCGACCAGCACGCCATCGCCGTCGGCAGCGATCACGGCAAGGCCTCGGTGTACGTCGGCAACGACGGCGGCATCTACACCCGACCGGTCAACGGTCAGCTGGACGCCGGCGGCCACGCGAAGGACTGGAAGTCCCTGAACGACGGGACGATCGACACCCTGCAGTACTACTCGGTCGGCGTCGGCAAGGACCCGGCCGACCGCTCCGGCAAGGGCGTGATCGTCAGTGGTGGCCTCCAGGACAACGGCCAGTCGATCCTGCGCGCCCACGACAAGGTGATGGGCTCCAACTTCGGCGGCGACGGCGCCGACACGCTCGTCGACCCCGGCAACGGCTGCGACATCGCCGAGGAGTACGTCTACCTCGACATGTGGGTCACCCAGAACTGCGCCGTCAACAACGGCGATTGGACGAAGGACCCGAGCAAGGCCACCTCCTACGAGGTCGCCCCGCCCGACAAGGACCTCGGCGGGGCCGGCGCACGCTTCATCGCCCCGATCACCGCCGACCCGAAGGACGGCAACACCTGGATCGCCGGCGGCCGGCACGTCTGGGTCCAGCGCAAGGGCTACGCGATCCGCAGCGGTGGCGAGTGGACCTCGGCCTACGACCTCGGCGCCGGCCACGTCGCCACCGCCGTCGCCACCGTCGACGGCACCGTGTACGCGGGTTGGTGCGGCCCCTGCAACAACCAGGGCTTCAGCCGCGGCATCGCCGTCGGCAAGACCGACGGCACCGGCTGGCACCAGCTCAACCTCCCCGTCGACGGCACCCTGCCCAACCGGTACGTCTCGTCCTTCGCGGTGGACGAGAAGGACGCCCAGCACGTCTTCGTCTCGTTCAGCGGGTTCTCCCGCAGCTGGACCGAGGGCCCGGGCGCCGGGATCGGCCACCTCTTCGAGACCCACGACGGTGGCGCGACCTGGACCGACGTCTCGGCCAACCTGCCCGACGTCCCCGCCACCTCGATCAAGCTGCTGCCCAACGGCGGCCTCGCCCTCGGCACCGACCTCGCCGCGTTCTACCGCGCGCCCGGCACCACCGACTTCAAGGTGCTCGGCCGCGACCTGCCCACCACCTCGGTGCAGCAGCTCAAGACCGGGCCCGACGGCAAGCTCTACGCCGCCACCTTCGGCCGCGGCATCTGGTCCTTCGACCTGCGCCGCCTCGACCGCGGCCACGGGTACGACGAGGACTGACCCCCTCGCTCCGCGAACGACACCGCCGGGGTGGGGGGGCGGGCGCCCCCCCCCCGCCCCCCCCCCCCGCGCGCCCAACCGCCCGCCCGCGGCCCGGGGGCGCCCGCGCC
>NZ_JBHXTG010000054.1:52262-63957 GCF_042677465.1 Kitasatospora sp. NPDC127111 | reverse complement strand
CGCCGCTCCGCGTCCGCCGCCCAGAAAGCCGTCAGGATGTCCCCGTACACCGCGTACGCCACATCCGGATGCCACAGGATGATCCCGTTCTGGAACTGCTGGAAGCGCCCGCCCAGCGAGGAGTCGCGTTCACCCCGGACGGGTGCGCCCAGGACGCTGCCGGGGCCGCCCATCCGGTCGTACTTCGCCCCGATCGTGCCGTAGGGCACCAGGTCGTCCAGCCGGTTGTAGCGGCGGGGCGCGAAGCCGCGCAGGCCGTCGGCCCACACCCGTTCCTCCGCGACGTGGCCGAAGTCGTACTCCTCGCGGACCACGGGCTGGGTGTGCCCGGCGTCCGCCCAGCGGACGAACAGGGCGACGTGGTCGGTGCCGCCGGAGTCCCGGAGCAGGGCGTCCCCGGGCTGGAGGTCGCCGGCCGGGACGTCGACGGTGACGTTCCACAGGTCCCAGGTGGTCAGGGAGGTGCCCAGGTGCCAGGCCATCGAGACGAAGCCCGAACAGTCGGGGCGGTAGCAGCCGAACTGGTTGGCGTGGCAGCCGTCCCAGCTGTACGGCACCCGCTCGGCGACCCAGGACCACGAACGGTCCATCACCTCGCCCCGCCCCAGCGGTTCGTCGGGACCGGCCGCCCGCGCGGCCGGCGCGCCCGGGAGGGCGAGGGCCAGGGCCGCGAGGGCGAGGGCGGTCACCCGGGTTGTGCGCTGTAGGAATCCCAACGGAGGCCTCCGGCTCAGGTGGTGGTGATCCAGGTGCCCCGGGAGGGGCTCCAGTGGATGACGGCGTTCTGGAAGTGCTGCGCCCGACCGCCCGGCTCGTCCACCTCGTCACCGGTCGGATAACCCAGCACCGCCTCGTGACCGCCCGCGTGGAAGGCGTCGTAGATCGCGTCGTGGACGACGTGCGCCCCCGTCTGCGCCGACCACAGGAACAGCCCCCGCTCGAAGAACTGGTACCGCCCCCGCGTCCCGTTCGGCGCCCGCGACGCATCCGCCTCGTCCATCGTCGGGAAACCCCACCGCCGCTCCGCGTCCGCCGCCCAGAAAGCCGTCAGGATGTCCCCGTACACCGCGTACGCCACATCCGGATGCCACAGGATGATCCCGTTCTGGAAGAGCTGGAAGCGCCCGCCCAGCGAGGCGGCCTCCTCGGCGCGGACCGGCCCGCCGAGCACGCCGCCCGGGCCGCCGAGGCTGTCGTACTTCGCCCCGATCGTGCCGTAGGGCCGGAACGCCTCGTCCCGCAGGGCCCGTGCCCTGCCCTCCGCCTGGTCGTACCGCTCCGGGTAGGCGGAGCGCTGGACGGCCTGGGCGAGCGTCCCGGCGCTGCTGCCCTGGTGGTCGGGCTCCATCTGCAGGGCCACCTCGAAGAAGCGGCTCGCCGCGTAGTCGACGTCGAGGCACTGGGCGGGGGTGCACCAGCCCATCGAGGGGCGCTGCTGGAAGACGCCGAGCGAGTCGCGGTCGCCGCAGTCCAGGTTGTTCATCCGGGACTCGACCCAGCCGGTCTCGAAGCCGGCGAGCATCACCTTGTCGGACACGTTCATCCGCTGCCCGACCTCGTAGACCTTGCGGGTCACCGCGATGTCCCGGTCCGGCGGGATGTCGCAGTAGAGGGTGGCGGGGGCGAGGTGGCCCAGCGGGCCGGGGACGACGGGCTGCGGCTCCTGGGCGCGGGCGGGGCCGCCGAGGGCGGTCACGGCCGTGGCGAGCAGCAGGGCCGCGAGGGTGGACCGCACGCGGCGTACGGAGGTGCCGGTCATGCCTCTCCTTCCTGGTCGGGATGCTTCCTGCTCCGGGTCCGTCCGGGGACCGCGCGTCACGGGTTGATGCCGTCGAACTGACGGACCCAGTAGGGCGGTTGGTGCACTCCGCCGGGCCACTGCGAGACGATCAGGGTCAGCGAGTTCGGGCCCGCGCTGCCGGGGTGGATGTAGCCGCCGTACAGGTTGGGCACCTGCGGCCGGCCCCAGTGGTTCGGCGGCCAGGAGTTGTTGCCGACCACCTGCGGCTTGGGCGCGCTCCACACGGCGTCGGGCCGGGACGCGGTGCGGGTGCAGATCGCGTAGTCGGTCACGTCGAAGTAGCTCATGCAGTACTTGCCGCCGATGCGCTTCACCGAGAACTCGCCGATGTTGTTGCCCTGCAGGACGGGCGACGGCGGGGCCGCGTTGGTCCACTGCCAGGAGCCGTTGACGTAGGCCCAGTTCTGCTGGGCGCCGAAGTCACCGGCCCGGAAGTCGTCCGGCCGGATCCGGAACAGCTGGATCGCCCCGCCGTCGCCGGTGTTGATGTGGCTGCCGTTCCAGCGCTTGGAGAAGACGTAGAGCCAGCCGTCGGGGTCGATGCCCGCGAACGACCACATCCCGTACATGGACTGGTTCACGCCCTGCGCGTCACCGGCCCAGTGGTACGGGTAGTCGTGCCAGGTGACGCCGTAGTCGTCGGAGTAGGCGACCCCGGACATCAGCGAGCCGTCGTGCCCGGGCTCGATCGGCGGGTCGTCCTGGCCGCCCCAGCTGTGGACGGCGGTGTACTGGAGGTAGGTGCGGCCGCCGAACTCGATGCAGTCGTTGGGGATCCGGCTGATCTCGAAGCCGTGCCCGTTGTCCGCCCTGGTCCGGTAGTCGAACAGCTGGCGGGCCTGGCCGCCGGTGGGCATCGCCCAGGTGAAGGAGATCGGCGTCGCGCCGGAGGCGTCGAAGTTCGCCTGGGCCAGCATCACCGGCGAGCCGAGGTAGTCGCCGTACTGCTGCAGGTCGGACCAGGTGTCGCCGAAGACGTAGCCCCAACTGTTGTCGTGGGCCCGGTAGTACGGGATGCCCAGGTCGCTGGAGCCCAGGCCCTGGGCGCTGGCCGAGTCGCCGGGCTGGTCGCAGAGCGGCGTGCCCTGCTGGGCCGCCAGGGCGGGCGCGGCACCCGGCGCGGTGGCGGCGGTGGCGGCGCCCGGCGCCGCGGCGGCGGAGGCCGAGGCGGCGGGCGCGACGCCGGCCAGTCCGGCGCCGAGGGCGAGGCCGCCGCCGGCCCGGAGGACGGAACGGCGGGTGGGCGTCGGGCGGTCCGGTTGCGTCAGGTCGGACATGTCGTTCCTTCGGTGAATGCGCGTGAACACGGATGGATACGGGTGAATGCGAGTGGATGCGGATGGATGCGGGTGGATGCGGGTGGAGGAGGATGGATGCGGGACGAGTGGCCGGGCGGGGCGGCGGCCCGGCGGGGGGCGGGCCGCCGCGCGTCTGCCGGGAGGGGGTCAGCCAGCCGCGGTGAACGCGGCGGCGAGCCGGGGCACGTAGTCGGCCAGGGCGGGTGCCCAGCAGCCGTAGTTGTGGCCGCCGTCGCAGGTGGGGGACAGCGACGCCCCGTTGCCGTAGTCGACGAACCGGCTGGGGATCCCGAGGCCGTCCAGGCGGGCCTTCACGGTGGCGGTGGCGATCTCGGTGAAGTGGTCGATCAGCCCCTGGCTGCCGGTGTAGAGCGTGATGCCGGTGCCGCCGAGCCGGGCCAGGTTGCCGGGGGCGGCCGGGTTGACGGCGTTCCAGATCCGGTCGGCGCCGAACACCGGGTACGGGGAGCCGAAGATCGCGTCGCTGTCGACGTAGGGGCCGTAGCCCGTGCACTGGCCGGTCCCGGAGGTGCTCACGGCGCACCAGGCGCCGGTCAGGTCGAGCTCGGTGGCCAGGACGGCCGCGCGGATCTCGGCCATGCCGAAGTCGATGCCGCCGGACAGCGAGGCCACCTGGCCGAACAGTTCGGGGCGGGCCTCGGCGTAGTGCAGGGCGCCGTAGCCGCCCATCGACAGACCGAGCACCGCGCGGTGCGCCCGGTCGGCCTTGGTGCGCAGGTTGGCGTCGATGAACGGGACGACCTGCTCGGTGTGGAAGGTCTGCCAGTTCGCCGCGCCCACGGCGGTGTTCTGCATCAGCCAGTCGGCGTACCAGCCCTTCAGCCCGCCGTCCGGGACGACGGTGATCATCGAGTCCGAGTGCAGGGCCGGCGCGGCCGCGGCGTCGTCCACGGTGCCGCCCCCGCCGTGCAGGAAGTACGCCACCGGCCAGCGCTTGCCGGGGTCGGCCGCGTAGCCGGCGGGCAGCAGGATCCGGATCCGGTGCGAGCCGGACAGCTGCCTGCTGGTCACGGTGATCGTGAAGTCCGTGGCGGAGTGCACCTCGGTGGCGCCGGACACCTGGGTCAGGCCGTAGCCGTCGGTGAAGGCCGGGATCGCGGGGGCGTCGGCGTGCGCGGCCGGTCCGGCGAGGACGGTCAACGCGGCCGTCAGCGCCGCCGCGGCGGTGGCGCGGGTCGCGCGGGAGGCGACGCGGGTGGCGGCGGACAGCGCGGTGCGGAGCCGGCCGGCGGACTGCGGTGAGCTCATGGCGGTTCTCTCTCGAGGAGGGGACGGGTCGTGAGCGTGTGAAGAACTGCACAGGTCGGATGGGACGGAAAGCGGCGCCGCTTCGCACCCGACCGGGTTGGATGGCTGTCATGACCAGTGCAACTGAGCCACCGCGTGCCGTCCGGCGGGTGCTCACGGCCCGTCAGCGGCCGTGCGGCGGGCTCCATCAAACCGGCCGCGCGCCGCCCCGTCACGGCGCCCTGACCTCGTCGGACAATTCCCGGACAACCACCGGACATCGCCGGCCCCACCCCGGAGGCACGGCCGACCGGGCGGACACCGGACCTTCCCCGGACAGAGAGGAACGAGCGGTGGGACGGCAGGAACAACCCCTTGATCCCCACCAGGGCCCGCTGGCCCGGTTCGCCTACGACCTGCGCGAGCTGCGGCGCCGGGCCGGCAGCCCTTCGTACCGTCAGCTCGCGGGCCGCACGCACTACTCGGCGTCGACCCTGGCCGCGGCCGCCGACGGGCGGCGACTGCCCAGCGCCGCCGTGCTGGCCGCCTTCGTGACGGCCTGCGGCGGCGATCCGGACGCCTGGGAGCAGCGCCGGATCCACGCCCACCACCTCAGCACCAGCCTGCCGCCGGCCGACGATCCGGCCGGCGATCCGGCCGGCGACCCGACCCCGGACCCGGCGCCGGCCACCGCGGCCACCGTCACCGTCGCCGCCGCCGTCGGCTCCCCCGCCCCGTCCACCGCCGCACCGGTACCCCAGGCGGTGCCCGCACCGGCACCCGCACCGGCGCCCGAACCGGCGCCCGCAGCCGCACTCGCGCCCGCCGAGCCGGCCGCGCGCCGCCGGTGGCACCGGTTCACCGCAACCGGCCCGGCCCGCCGGACCGGCCGGCCCGCCCTGCGACGCCTGGTCGGCCTGCTGGCCGCCGCGGCGGCCGTGGTGGCCTTCGGCGCCTTCGTCCCCGGCGACACCATGGCACCGGTCGGGCTCCAGGACGACGCGCGCTGGCTGCGCCCCGACGCCGGGATCCCCCAGCGCTACCGGCACCTGATCGTCCAGGCCGGCACCATGTGCGACTTCCCCGGGATCACCCCGGCCCTGATCGCGGCCATGCTCCAGGCCGAGAGCGGCTTCGACCCGACGCTCAGCGACCCGGACAACGACGAGTACGGGATCGCCCGCTGGACCCCCCGCGTGCTCCGGCACTACCTGCCGCCCGACCGGCAGGGCAGCATGCCCACCCCGCCGTTCAGCCCCGAGGACTCGATCCCGGCCGTCGGCCGGATGCTCTGCGCCATCGCCCCCGAGCTGGAGGGCGTCCCCGGCGATCCCGCGGTCAACCTCGCCGCCGCCTACCGCACGGCGACCTGGATCGTGCAGCGGCAGGACCCGGCCCTCCAGCGCATCCGGCCGTACCTCGACCAGGTCCGCGCCAACCTGCTGAACTACCGCCCGGCGGCGGACCACCCCACCGGGCGGCAGTGACCCCGGGCGGCGGCGTCACCGGACGGCAGTGACACCGGGCGGCCCGGTTCCGCGACGGACCCTCGGGCCCGAGGCTCGACGCGGAGGGAAACGGTGCGTCACACTCTTGTCCCAGCACCACCGGCGGCACCCGCGCTCCCACCGCACCTCCGCCCCGCCCGGTCACACGGCACCGCACGCGTCACGCACCGCACGTGAAGCATCACGCACCGCACGCGTCACGGCGCGCGCCGCACCACGCCGCACCGCCGACCGGGCCCAGAACCGCACATCGGAGCGACACGGTGACCACGAGTCAGCAGCTGGAGATCATCCTCGCGTCCGGCCGGTCCGGCACCGGCCCGGCCACCTGGGGCCAACAGGCCGTCTGGGACGCCGTCGGCCGGCTGTCGCCCGCCGACGCCCCGCGCTACAACATCACCACGGCCGCCCCACTGGATCCGGGCCTACCCGTGCCGGTGGTCCTCGCCGCCCTCACCGACCTGCTCCAGCTGCACGACTCGCTGCACACCAGACTCCACGCGGACGACGCCGGCCGGCTGTGGCAGACCGTCGACCCGGCGGGCCGGCTGCCCGTGCACACCCGACCCGGCGAGGGCGACGCGGCCGGACTCGCCGCCACCGGCCGGGCCCTGCACGACGAACTGGCCGCGCTGCCGTTCGACTGCGCCACGGAGTGGCCGATCCGGGTCGGCCTGGTGGTCGCGGACGGCCTGGCCCGGCACATCTCGCTCGTCCTCTCGCACACCGCGGTGGACGGCGCGGGCATGGGCCGGCTGGTCATGGACCTCACCGAGCTGTCCCTCGGCGAGCCGGCCGAGGCCGTCCGCACCCGGCGACCCGCCCAGCAGCCGCTGGAGGAGGCCGCGTTCCAGGCCTCCGAACGCGGTCTGAAGCGCGACGCGAACGCCCGCGCGCACGTGCTGCGCAAGCTGCGCTCCGGCCCGCCGCGGCTCTTCCCGCCGGCCCCGGACGGCGCGACCCGGCCGTTCCCGAACGCCGTGCTCGACTCCCCGGCGCTGCTCCGGGCCGTCGACCGTGTCGCGGCCGGTCACCGGGTGAGCGGTTCCTCGGTGCTGCTCGCGGCCACCGCGGTGATGACGGCCCGGCTGGCCGGCTCGCCCGACGCCGTGCTCCAGGTGATCGTCAACAACCGCTTCCTGCCCGGCCTGACGACCGCGGTGAGCCCGGTGGCCGGCGACGGGCTGCTCCACCTGCCGGACGCGGACGGCGAGTTCGGCGCCGCCGTCCGCCGCACCCACGCCGCCTCGATCGCCACCTACCGGCACGCGTACTACAACAAGCGCCTGCTGGACGCCGAGATCGACCGGCTGACGGCCGAGCACGGCCCGCTGGCCGACCGTTCCTGCATCGTCAACGACACCCGCGACCTGGTCCCGCCGCCCGCCGCCGACCCCGGTACGGCACCCGGCGGCGCCGACCCGGGTGACCCCGGCGACCCGCTCGACCCGGCCCGCACCACCCTCGCCTGGCCGCAGGAGTTCGAGCCGCGCCCCGGTCTCAGCTACGCCCTGGACATGCTCCGGATCCCGGACGCCCTCCGGCTCGCCCTGACCGCCGACCCTTCGGTCCTCCCCCGCCCCGCGATGGAACGCTTCCTCCACGGCATCGAGGAGCTGATCGTCACCGAGGCCCGGGCCCTTCCCGACGCCCGCCCGTGATCCCCCGACCGATCCCGCGGCCGCTCCACGACTGATCCCCCGACCGCTCCACGACAGAGCACGGGCGGCCGCTCCACGACCGGGCCCGGCCGACCGCATCCCGCGACCGGCCGGCCCCGGACCCGTCACACCGTCAGCGCGCCCGACCGTGCGCGTGCCCCTGCGCGCGCCCCTGCTCGTGCTCGTGCACCGCGTTGGTCTCCTGGATCCTCTTCCAGGACTTCGGCTCCGGCCGGCCGGACTCGGCGCTCGGGGCCAGGCCCGTCGCGCCCGCCGGGGCGGCCGAGGTGGCCGGAACGCCGGCCGAGTCGGCGGCCGGCTTCGCGGCGGTGAACAGCCAGGTCTCGAACAGCGCCCCCAGCGGCTTCCCGGAGACCCGCTCGGCGAACGCCTGGAACTGCTGGATGGTGGCGTTGCCGTACTTGCGCTCGGCCGGCCACCCCTTCAGGATCCGGAAGAACGCCTCGTCCCCGACGGTGTTGCGCAGCGCCTGGATGGCCACCGCGCCCCGGTCGTAGACGGCGCCGGCGAACTGGTGGTCCGCCCCCGGGTCACCCGGCTTGACGGTCCAGAACGCGTGGCCGGCCGGGTAGCTGGCGTAGACGTAGTCGGCCAGCTCCTGCGCCGTGCCCTCGTTCTCGTGCTCGGACCAGAGCCACTGCGCGTAGCGGGCGAAGCCCTCGTTGAGCCAGATGTCGCTCCAGCGCTGGACGGAGACGCTGTCGCCGTACCACTGGTGGGCCAGCTCGTGCACCACGACCGAGGTGTTGGCGCCGCGGGAGAACTGCGCGGGGCTGTAGAAGATCTGGGTCTGCGTCTCCAGGGCGTACCCGGTGGGCACCTCGGGCACGTAGCCGCCGACCGAGGCGAACGGGTACTCCCCGAAGTAGCCGCTCAGCCAGTCGACCAGTTCGCCGGTGCGCTCGACGCTGGCCCGGGCCGCGCCGTCGTTGTCGCCGAGGTCCTTGCTGTAGGCGGTGACGACCGGCAGGCCGCCCGGCGTGGTGTCGGTCCTGATGTCGAACTTGCCGATCGCCAGGGTGGCCAGATACGTCGCCTGCGGCTTGGTCTGGCGCCAGTTGTACCGGGTCCAGCCGGCCCGGGAGCTCTGGCCGGTGAGGATGCCGTTGCTGATCGCCTGGGTGCCGTCGGGCACCAGGACGGAGACGTCGAAGGTGGCCTTGTCGGTGGGGTGGTCGTTGCTCGGGTACCACCAGGCGGAGCCCTCGGGCTCGTTGGCCGCCACGCCGCCGTCGGCGGTGCGCAGCCACGCGGAGTAGCCGCCGCGCTCGACCTCGCCGGGCTTGCCGGCGTAGCGGACGACGACGGTCACCGGGCTGCCCTTGGCGAGCGGGCGGGCGGGGGTGATCTCCAGCTCCGACTCCCCGGTGGCGGCGAACGTCGCGGTCCGGCCGTTGACCAGCACCTCCTTGACGCCGAGCACGAAGTCCAGGTCGAAGCGCGAGAGGTCCTGGGTGGCGGTCGCCAGGATGGTGGCGGTGCCCTCCAGTTCGTCCGTGGCGGGCTGGTACTTGAGCCGGATGTCGTAGTGCGACACGTCGTAGCCGCCGTTGCCGGCGTTGGGGTAGTAGGCGTCCCCGATGCCCGGTGTGCCCGGGGTGTATGGCGCCGCCGAGGCGGGGACGGTCAGCAGCAGGGCGAGCGCGCCGGCGGCGGCAGAGACGATCAGTCTCTTGCGCACGGTGGTCCTCCAGGGTCACTGGGACGGTTGGGTCGCATCGATCCCTGTCCCGATGAGCCCGTGCCCACTCCTGTCCGATGAGATGTTCATGCAAAGAAACAGGCCGAAATGGAGCCGCCGTGCCGATGACACGACGGCTCCACCCCGTCGGCCGGCCCCCGGGGCCCGCCCTCAGGCGCCCAGCGCCACCGGCGCCCGCACCAGCGAGCCGTACTCCGTCCACGAGCCGTCGTAGTTCTTCACGTGCGGGTACCCGAGCAGCTCGGTCAGCGCGAACCAGGTGTGCGCCGAGCGCTCCCCGATCCGGCAGTACGCGATCACCTCGCGCTCGGACTCCACGCCCTGCCCGCCGTACAGCGCCCGCAGCTCCTCCGCCGAGCGGAAGGTCCCGTCGTCGTTGGCCGCCTGCGACCAGGGGATGTTCACCGCGCCGGGGATGTGGCCGGGCACCTGCGCCTGCTCCTGCGGCAGGTGCGGCGGCGCCAGCGCCTCGCCCCGGTACTCGGCCGGCGAGCGGACGTCCACCAGCACCGCGTCGGAACCGGGTTTGGCGAAGACCTCCGCCTTGGCCAGCACCTCGTCCCGCAGCGCGCGCACCTCGGGGTGCTCGGGACCGGCCAGCCGGTAGGAACTGTGCTGGTAGTCCATCACCTCCTGGGTGAGCTCGCGCCCCTCCAGCTCCCACTTCTTCCGGCCGCCGTCGAGCAGCCGGACCGGCTCGAAGCCGCGCAGCCGCAGCAGCCAGTAGGCGTAGGCGGCGAACCAGTTGTTGTTCCCGCCGTACAGCACCACGGTCGTGTCGTCCTCCACCCCGGCCGCGCGCAGCAGGTGCTGCATGCCGTCCCGGTCGGTGTAGTCGCGCCCCACCCTGCTGTGCAGGTCGGTGGTCCAGTTCCAGCCGACCGCTCCGGGGATGTGCCCCTGCTCGTACGCGGTGGTGTCCTCGTCCACCTCGACGACCCGGATCGTGCCGTCGTCCAGGTGGTGGGCCAGCCACTCGGTGGGTACCAGCGCCTCGGGGTGCGCGTAGCCGTTGCCGGTCATCGCCGCCCTCCTTCGCTCGGACTCCTTCGAACCTACGTCCGACCGACCGCCCCGGCCACCCGCACCCCCCGGCCCGGACCCGCCGGCCCGGACCCGCCAGCCCGCATGGCTACGCCGCGGCGCCGGCCGGCCGCGCCACGTAGTAGAGGTTGAGCACGTCCCCCTCCACCTGCTCCACCTCGACCGTGCCGAACCCGGCCTCGGCCAGCATCCGCCGGGCGGTCTGCTCGCCCCAGACCGTCCCGAGCCCCGCGCCGCCCTCGCCGAGCGAGACCGTCATGCAGTAGAAGGTCGAGAAGGCGTAGAGCGCCGGTGCCAGCGGATGGTCGACGTTCTCCTCCAGCCGGCTGCTCGCGGCGATGTCGCCCATCAGGAACAGGCCGTCGGGCCGCAGCGCGCCCGCGATCGCGGCCAGGGTCTCGGCCGGGCGGGCCAGGTCGTGGATCACGTCGAAGGCGGTCACCAGGTCGTAGGCGCCGGTCAGCTCGGCCGAGTCGAGGACTTCGAAGCGCGCGTTGTCGAGGCCCCGCCGGGCGGCTTCGGCCTTCGCGGCGCCGATGCCCTGCTCCGAGATGTCGACACCGGTGAAACGGCTCGCCGGGAAGGCCCGGGCCAGCAGGTTGACGGCGTGCCCCTCACCGGTGCCGACGTCGACCGCGTCGATCCCGGCGCTCAGCCGCTCGGGGAGTCCGGGCACCAGCGGGATGATCCCGTCCACCAGCACCAGGTCGTAGACCCGGGCGCTCTCCTCGCCCTGCAGGGCCTGGAACCGCGGGTACGCCGAGTACGACAGGCCGCCGCCCTTGCGGAACGCCTCGACGATCCCCTGCTCCACCTCGCCCATCAGCGCGAGGTACTGCATCAGGCCGGCCATGTTCTCGGGGCCCGCGGCCCGGGTCAGCGAGGCCGCGTGCTCGGGCGGCAGCCGGTAGCGGGCGTCCTCGGGGTCGTACTCGACGAAGCCGCCGACGACCATCCCGCCCAGCCACTCGCGGACGTAGCGCTCGTTCAGCCCGGCGGCGTCGGCGATCTCCTCGCTGGTCGACGGTTCCAGCCCGGCCATGGTGTCGAAGAGCCCGGTCTGGTGGCCGACGCTCGTCATCAGCGCCAGGCAGGCGTCGTTCAGCACCTGCACGGTGCGACCCGCGAACTCCTCCTGTTTCGCCGGGTCCGGTTCCGGTACGGACATCGCTCCTCCTCCGCGGCGCCCTCACGAACCCTCCCCTCGCCACGCTACGCCGCCCCCGGCGATCGCCCCAGCCCACTGCGGCCCGGCCCGCCCGGTCCGGGCGGGCCGACCGGGCGGCGACGCGACTCGGCGGGGGGGGGCCCCGGGGGGCCCGCGCGGGCCCCCCCCCCCGCCGCCGGCGGGGGGGGCCGGGGAATCCAACCCGGCCCCCGAGAGAGCCGAGGCGCGGGCCCCGAGCCGCGGG
>NZ_JBHXTG010000054.1:0-52252 GCF_042677465.1 Kitasatospora sp. NPDC127111 | reverse complement strand
CACCAACACAACCGTGATCTGAGGCACCACCGAACCCACCCCCGAACAGGAACCACCCAACCCACCCCCCAGCCCGGCCCCGGCCCACACACCCGCCCACCCCCCCCCCCACCCAACCCCCACCCCCCCCCCCCGCCCGCCCCGCCGCCCTGGGGGCGGGGCCCCCCCCGGGGCGCCTCCCCCCGGCGGGGGGCCCCCCGGGGTCCCCCCCGCGGCCCCCCCGCCCGGTCGCCGGGTCGGCCGGCTCAGGAGAAGACGACGGAGCGCAGCTTGAGCCGGTCGCCGAGGACCTTGCCCGGGTTCATGACGTAGTAGGTGTCGCCCGAGCAGTCGAAGTCGAGGAAGACGGTGGCCGTCGAGGTGGTGAGGTTCGAGGGCGCGAACGCCGGATGCTCCTCGGTCGCCCCGAAGAGGTTGATGCACGTGCGGCTCTCCGGGTCGGCGATGCCGGCCGGGACCCCGGGGCCGACCTTGTAGAGGAACTCGCCGACCGCGGCGTTGGCGGAGGTGGGAACGGCGAGGACGAGGGCGACCGCGCTGGCGGCGGCGATCGTGGCATTGCGGAGACGCATGGGGCTGGAGCCTTTCACGGCGGTACCCGTGGGTACCGGGGAAATTGATGCGAGATCACCCTAGAAGCCCAAAATCCGCAGAAACGCTTCTTCCGATCCACTCGTTCGAGTGGTTTAGGCCCGAAAACCGCTACCCGCCGCCCTTCCGGACCTCGTCACCCCGGCGGGGCGGTGAAGTAGTACCCCGAGTCGACCAGCACCGGCAGGTACGCCTTCAGCGCGGCCACCGTCTGCGAACGGTCCCCGCCCCCGTCGTGGTTGAGCACGATGGCCCCCGGCCGGACGTCCTTCAGGATCCGGTCCGTGATCACGCTCGTCCCCGGCCGGGCCCAGTCCCGCGGGTCCACCGACCAGGCCATGTTCCGCATCCCGAGGTCGGCGGCCACCTTGAGCGAGGCCGTCGACCAGTCCCCGCCGGGCGCCCGGAACCAGGTCGGCGGCTTCCCGATGGTCCGGTTCAGCAGGTCCGAGGTGCGCGTCAGCTCGTCCCGGACCTGGGTGTCCGACAGCCGTCGCAGGTCGGGATGGGTCCAGGTGTGGTTGGCGATGTGGTGGCCGCGGGCGGCGATCTCGCGGACCAACGCGGGGTGTTCGGCGACGTTCTCGCCGATCAGGAAGAAGGTGGCCCGGATCCCGTACTGCTCCAGGAGGCTCAGCACGGTCGGGGTGTAGCGCGGATCGGGACCGTCGTCGATGGTGAGCGCCACCACCCGCCGCCCGCCGTCCAGCTCGTACACCGGTTTGCTCTCGGCCGCCGTCAGCACCCGCGGCGCGGCCACCGGCGAACCGGTGGCGACACCGGGCAGGGCGGAGGGCGCGGCAGGGGCGGCGGACGACCCGGCCGTGGGGGTGGCGGCGGCCGACGGCGCCGCGGGACCGGGCGCCGCGCCGGGCACCTCCGACGCCCCGTCGGCCGCCCGCTCACCGGCGGCGCCGTCCGCGGCCCCCTGCGGGCCCCTGCACCCGGCGATCCCGAGCAGGGACATCCCGGCCGCGACCAGCAGCAATCTTCGCGAAGTAATCTGACGATCAGACAGCATGCTCGGATGCATCCCCCGGAGCGCTCCGGCCGTCCCACCGGCAACCCCGACGGCCCCCAGCACCACCCGGACGGCCCACCCGGGCACCCGCGCCCGCCCCGCCGCCCGCACCGCACGCCCACGAACCGGCAGCGCCCGCCCGCCGTCCCGTCGGAGGCCGCTACGCTGACCCCCAAAGTGTGATGATCTGCCTTCAGAGGACGTGGCCATGACGACAAGTCAGGACTTCTCCGACCAGCCCGAGCGCGCCGAGGCCGAGCTGAGCGAGTGGGAGCGCTTCGGCGTCGACACCAGGGCCCCGCACTCCGCCCGCGTCTACGACTACTGGCTGGGCGGGAAGACCAACTTCCCGCCGGACCGCGCCATGGGCCAGGCCATCGAGGAGGCCGTCCCCAGCGTCAAGGCGATGGCCAGGGAGAACCGGGCGTTCCAGGGCCGCGCCGTCCGCCACCTCGCCGAGCGGCAGGGCATCCGCCAGTTCCTCGACCTCGGCACCGGCATCCCCACCTCGCCGAACACCCACGAGATCGCCGAGGCGGTCAGCCCCGGCACCCGCGTGGTCTACGTCGACAACGACCCGATCGTGCTGGCCCACGCCCGGGCGCTGATGGTCTCCACCCCGGCCAGCCGCACCACCTACCTCCACCAGGACCTCGGCAAGCCCGACGAGCTGCTCGCCGACCCGGCGCTCACTTCGACCCTGGACCTCGACCAGCCGGTCGGCCTGCTGATGATCGCCGTGCTGATGCTGGTCGCCGACGAGGACGACCCGTGGGGCAAGGTCGCCGCGCTGCGCGACGCGCTGCCCTCCGGCAGCTGCCTCGCGCTCACCCACCCCACCCAGGACTTCGACCCGGAGAGCGTGGCCAAGGTCGCCGAGGCGGCCCGGGCCGGCGGGATGACGCTGGTCCCGCGCACCCGCGACGAGGTCGCCCGGTTCTTCGACGGCTGGGAGCTGATCGAGCCCGGCGTCGCCCCCGTCATGGCCTGGCGCCCCGACGGCGAGCCGCCGGCCGACCCGTACGCCGCCTACTACTGGGGCGGCGTCGCCCGCAAGCCGTAGCGCGACCTCGCGGTGGGCGCGGCCGCGCCCACCGCGGACGCTCACTTCAGCAGCCGCGACAGCCGGCGGTCGGCCAGCGGCTTGCCGCCGGTCTGGCAGGTCGGGCAGTACTGCAGCGAGGAGTCGGCGAACGACACCTCGCGCACGGTGTCCCCGCAGACCGGGCACGGCTGACCGGTCCGGCCGTGCACCCGCAGGCCGAGCTTCTTCTCCGCCTTCAGCTCCCCCGCCGCCAGCCCGCGGGAACGCTCCACCGCCTCGCGCAGCGTGGTGCCGAGCGCCTCGTACAGCCGGGCCGTCTCGTCCTCGGTCAGGCTGGACGCCAGCTTGTACGGGGACATCCGCGCGGCGTGCAGCACCTCGTCCGAGTAGGCGTTGCCCACCCCGGCCAGCACGCTCTGGTCGCGCAGCACGCCCTTCAGCCGACGCCGCTCGTCGCGCAGCAGGGCGGCGAACGCGGCCAGCGTGAAGGACGGGTCCAACGGGTCCGGGCCGAGCCGGGCCACCCCGGGCACCTCGGCCGGGTCGCGCACCACGTACACCGCGAGGCCCTTCTTCGTCCCCGCCTCGGTGAGGTCGAAGCCGTCCCCGGTGTCCCCGGCCAGCCGCACCCGCAGGGCGAGCGGGCTCTTCCCGCCCGGCCGCGGGGGCTCGGCGGGCAGGCTCTCCTTCCACCGCAGCCAGCCCGCCCGGGCCAGGTGGATCACCAGGTGCAGGCCGCCGGCCTCGATGTCGAGGAACTTCCCGTGCCGCGTGACCGGGCCGACCGTCGACCCCTCCAGGGCCGTCACCGGCGGGTCGTAGGTCTTGAGCGCGCTGATCGCCACCGGCTGGACCCGGGCGATCACCCGCCCGGTCAGCCGCTCGGACAGGTAGGCGCTGAGGGCCTCGACCTCGGGCAGCTCCGGCATGCGCCCAGTCTGGCGCAGCCCGCCGGCCTTTGCCTGTCCAGCCCGGGTGGGCGCAGGCTGGAGGTGCCCGCGCACCGCGTGCAGCGGTTCCCGAGGAGGTCCGGCCCGGCCATGAGCACGCTTGAGGAACAGATCGACGTCGAAGCCCCGGTGCTCGCGGCCTGGGAGCAACTCCACCGGGTGCACGACTACCCGCGCTTCGTCTGCGGCGTGCGCAGCGCCCACCCGCACGGCCGGAACCTCGCGCACCTCGGCGTGGAGATCGCCGGCGCCGCCCGCGACGTGGAGACCGAGATCACCGACCGCGGGCGGGGGCGGGTGATGGCCTGGCGGACCGTGGACGGCCTGCAGCTGCACGGCGCGTTCGCCCTGCTCCCGCTCGACGGGGGCCGCACCCGGGTGCAGATCCGGGTCGAGTACGACCCGGAGGCGGTGCACGAGGTGTTCGGCGGCCCGCGCGGCTTCGCGCTGGCCGGCGCGGTCGAGCGCGCGGTCCGGGCCGACCTGGAGCTGTTCCGGGAGCTGGTCGAGGGCCGGGTGGCGGCCGCCGGCGCGTCGGACGACTGACCGGTAAGGGGCACATAAGTGCAGGTCAGGGCGGTCGTGAGGATCTTCACAGCGGGCCGTCGGCCCGGTCGTCGACCGGCCGGCCTGTGGCAGACTCGGATGCCATGCAGCGGTACACCGGCCGCACCGGCCCGGCCTCCAGGACGCTCCGCGCGGCGGTTTTCGCCGCGCTGGTCGTGCTGCTCGCCGGCCTCGGCCAGGTGCTGGTCACCGGCCGGCCGCTGCCGCTCGGCACGCTGGCCGTGGCCGGCGCCGCCGTTTTCGCGATGGCCTTCGCCCTCGCCGGTTCGGAGCGCCGCTACCCGGTGGTCGCGGCGGTCTTCCTACCGCTGGAGCTGGGCCTGAGCGCCCTGTTCGACCTCGCCCAGACCACCTGCCCCGCGCTGCCGCCCGGCTCCGCCCGCGGCTTCGAGCCGTTGCTCTGCGGCGGCGGCTCGCTCGGCGGGTTCCTGCTTGGCCACGAGACCGGCCGGTCCACCGGCGTGCTGCTCCTCGCGCTGCACACCGTGATCGCGCTGGCCGCCGCGTTCTGGCTGCGCCGCGCCGACGCCGCGCTGACCGGTCTCGCCCGGTCGGTGCGCGTCCTCGGCGACTTCGCGCAGCGGGTCCCCGGCGCGGCCGGCCGCTGGCTGCCGCTGCTCGCCGCCCCCGTCCCGGTCCGCCCGGTGGCGCGGGTGCCGTTCCCGCGCGCCAGCCGGGTCCGCGTCCCGGCCGAAGGCGTCCTGCTCACCCCCGCCGTCCGCCGCGGGCCGCCCCTCCCGGTGCCGGCCGGCTGAGAACGCCCTCCCTTCGGCGTCTCCCCCGGTCACCCCGCCGCGCGCCCGTACGCGCCCGCCCCGCTCCGCGCCGGCCGGCCCACCCGCCGACCGACCGACGAGAGCACCGGACCGAGAGCACAGGACGACACCCCCCATGAGCAAGCAGCCCCACCCCTCCCGCCGTACCGAGAACGCCGCCCGCCGCAGCGCCACCGAGCGGCTGCGGGCCGAGCGCGAGCGCGCCGAGCGCTCGGCCCGGATCCGCCGCCGGACCGTCGTCGGCGGCGCCTGCGCCGCCGTGCTCGCCCTCGCCGCGGGCGCGGCCTTCGCCGTGGGCGGCTCCTCGGGCTCCGGCGACGCCGCCGCGAAGGGCCCGCTGGTCACCCCGGCCAACGCGAGCGGCGCCGACGGCACCGTGATCACCTACGGCAGGGCCGACGCCCCGCACACGCTGGAGATCTACGAGGACTTCCGCTGCCCGTACTGCGGGCAGCTGGAGACCACCGACGGCGGGACCATCCAGCAGCTCGCCGACGCCGGCACCTACAAGATCGAGTACCACCTGGCGACCTTCCTGGACCAGGGCCTCGGCGGCAGCGGCTCGCGCACCGCGCTGGCCGCCGCGGGCGCGGCGCTCAACGAGGGCGTCGACAAGTTCAAGCAGTTCCACGACGTGCTGTACGCCCACCAGCCGGACGAGCGCGAGGACGGCTTCGCCGACGTCAACCGCCTGCTCGACCTGGCCGGGCAGGTCCCGGGCCTGAAGACGGACGCCTTCGTCAAGGCCGTCCAGGACGGCACCTACGTCCCGTGGGCCGACCAGGTGAACAAGGCCTTCGACCGCAGCGGCGTCACCGGCACCCCGACCGTCAGGCTGGACGGGAAGAAGCTGGAGGTGTTCGCCGACGGCGCGCCCGTCCCGCCCGACCGGTTCACCGCCCTGGTCGGGCAGGTGACCGGATGACCTCCGCCACGCCCGCCCGGACCCACGGCGCGAGCCGCCCGTTCGCCCTGCTGCTGGTGATCGGCGGCGCGGTCGGCCTGTTCGCCTCCTTCGTCCTCACGCTGGACAAGATCCGGCTGCTGAAGGACCCGTCGTACGTCCCCAACTGCAACATCAACCCGATCATCAGCTGCGGCTCGATCATGCGCAGCGACCAGGCCGAGGCCTTCGGCTTCCCCAACTCGCTGCTCGGCCTGGCCGGCTTCGCCGCCGTGATCGCGATCGGTGCCGGGCTGCTGGCCGGGGCGGCGTACCGGCGCTGGTTCTGGCTCGGCCTGCAGGCCGGGACGGTGTTCGGCATCGGCTTCGTGACCTGGCTGATGTACCAGGCGCTGTACCGGATCGGCGCGCTCTGCCCGTACTGCATGGTGGTCTGGGCGACGATGATCCCGCTGTTCTGGTACACCACCCTGCACAACCTGCGCTCCGGCGTGATCCCGGTGGGGCGCCGGCTGCGCCCGGCCGTCCGGGAGGCCGCCCGCTACCACTGGGTGGTGCCGGCGCTCTGGTACGCGGTGATCGTCCTGCTGATCCTGAAGCGGTTCTGGTACTACTGGAGCACCCTGGTCTGAGCACCCCGCCGATGCGATCGGCCGGTAGCCGGCCCGCCCGAACGGGTGTACCGGCGACGGCCGCCGGGCAACGGTAGGAGGGGGGCTTCCCGCCGAGGAGGTAGTGGACATGCGGCACCCCGACGCTCCGCACATCAGGCCCGAGGGCATCTCCCCGCACGCCCTGGGCAACGACACGCTGCTGCACGAGCTGGAGCAGCTGCACCGCACCCGGCACGAGACCTTCCTCTACGGGTCGGAGGACGCGTTGAAGCGGCACACGCTGCGGACCGGCCAGCTGGAGGCGGAGTACCTGCACCGGTTCCCGAACCGGCAGGTCACGGCCGCCCGCACCCGGGCCGGCGCGCGGGCCCGCGAGGCGGCGGCCCGGGTGGAGTCCCTGCCCGAGTGACGGTCGGTGCCGCGCCGCCCGGCGGGACACGCCGGGCGGCGGTGGCGTGCCCGGGGGCGTGCGGTCGGTCAGGGTGGAGAACCACACCCCGGGCCGCCCCGGGACCACCCGCACGGACACCTGGGAGTTCCCATGCCCATCGCAAGCGTCAACCCCGCGACCGGCGAGACCCTGGAGACCTTCGAACCGCTGGACGCCGCCGGCCTCGAACAGCGGCTGGCCCGCGCCGAGGCGGCGTACCGCGGTTACCGCACCACCTCCTTCGCGCACCGCGCCGAGCTGCTCCGCCGCGCGGCCGACCTGCTGGACGAGGAGCGCGAGGCCATCGCCCGCACGATGACCGAGGAGATGGGAAAGCCACTCACCGCGGCCCGGGCCGAGGCCGCGAAGTGCGCGAAGGCGATGCGCTGGTACGCCGAGAACTCCGAGGCCCTGCTCGCCGACGAGCACCCCGACCCGGCCGACGTCGCCGACGCGGGCGCCGCCCGCGCCTACGTCCGCTACCGCCCGATCGGCGTGGTGCTGGCCGTGATGCCGTGGAACTTCCCGTTCTGGCAGGTGGTCCGGTTCGCCGCGCCGGCCCTGATGGCGGGCAACGTGGGCCTGCTGAAGCACGCCTCGAACGTGCCGCGGACGGCCGTGGCGCTGGAGGAGCTGTTCGTGCGGGCCGGGTTCCCGGAGGGCTGCTTCCAGACCCTGCTGATCGGCTCCGGCGCGGTGGAGGGCGTGATCCGCGACCGCCGGGTCGCCGCGGTGACGCTGACCGGCAGCGAGCCGGCCGGGCGGGCGGTCGCCGCGGCGGCGGCCGACGAGGTCAAGAAGGCCGTGCTGGAGCTGGGCGGCAGCGACCCCTTCGTCGTCCTGCCCAGCGCGGACCTGGACGCCGCCGTGGCCACCGCCGTCCGGGCCCGGGCGCAGAACAACGGGCAGTCCTGCATCGCGGCCAAGCGGTTCATCGTGCACGCCGACGTGTACGAGCCGTTCACCGCCGCGTTCGCCGAGGCGATGCGGACGCTGAAGGTCGGCGACCCGATGGACGAGGACACCGAGGTCGGCCCGCTGGCCAGCCGGCAGGGCCGGGACGACCTGGAGGAGCTGGTCGAGGACGCGAAGAAGCACGGCGCCCGGGTGGAGTGCGGCGGCCGCCGCCCCGAGGGCTTCGACGCCGGCTGGTTCTACGAGCCGACGGTGATCACCGGCATCACCCCGGCCATGCGGATCCACCAGGAGGAGACCTTCGGCCCGGTCGCCACCGTCTACAAGGTCGCCGACCTGGACGAGGCGGTGGCGCTGGCCAACGACACGCCGTTCGGGCTCAGCTCCAACGTGTGGACCGACGACCCGGCCGAGCAGGAGCGCTTCGTCCGGGACATCGAGGCGGGCGGGGTCTTCTTCAACGGCATGACCGCCTCGCACCCGGCCCTGCCGTTCGGCGGAGTCAAGCGCTCGGGCTTCGGGCGGGAGCTGTCGGGGCACGGGATCAAGGAGTTCTGCAACGTGACCACGGTCTGGGTCGCGTAGCGAAGCCCTTCGGCTCCCGCGCCCCGGCCGGGCGAGGTGCCGCCCGGCCGGAGGCGGTCTCCCCCGGCCGGGTCGGACGGACCGGCCGGGTCAGGTGGCCGCCGGCCGGGTCAGGTGGCCATCCGGTGCCTGCCCTGGCCGGGCGTCGCCCAGCGCACCACCATGCCGATCAGGACGACCAGGGTGATGCCCCAGACGACGCTGAAGACGATCAGCCATGGCAGCGAGGACAGTTGGGAGCCGACCGCGCCGAGGCCGAGCGAGAGCCCGAGCAGGAAGACCACGGCCGTGGGCGAGAGGCTCAGCAGGCCGTGCCAGGCCCGGTGCGCCAGGCCCGGGTGCTTCGGCGCGTCGGGACCGGTGTCGAGTGCCTTGTAGGTCAGCAGGTCCATCTGGGATCGCCTCCGGAGGTCGGGGGGACTGCCGGTGAACAGCTCACGGGGCCTTGCGGGGAGCTGCGGACTTCCCGGTGGTGCTTCCCGGCGGAGAACGCCGGGGGCCGTGGGTCGCCCGACGGGCGCACCGCGTACGGGACCGGAGATCTCTCCCACTCTGCCCGGATTCACCCCGATCGGCCACACGGTCCCTCGGCCGCCCCGGTCACGACGACCGGCGGGACAATGGGCGGAGCGAGGAGGTGGCGTCATGGCGCGGACGCGGGCGCAGTCGCCCCCGCCGCCGGACCGGACCACGTACGCGGTGACCTACGCCGTGGCCGGGGAGCCCGGGGTGCGGCGGGCGGAGGTGACGGTGGTGCCCGGGTACTCGCAGGAGAGCGACATCCCGCGGCTGCTGGCCGCCCGCCTCACCGGCCGGCCCGCGGACGCCCGGCGGATCGTCCTGCTGGCACTGCGGGAGACCGGGCCCGCCGCTCACCGCCCGCGCCGCCGAACGGGGCACCGGCGCGTGTCCCCGGGCTGATCGGCCGCGTGTCCTGCCCAAGGCGTGTCTGACGATTCCCGCCGGGCGCGCGGCGTGGGGGCACGCCTTGGCATCGGGGGTCGACCGTGTCGCCCGGCCGCGGGTGAAGCGCTTGGCCCCCCACCAGCGTTCCCGCCGTCGTCCGCGGGCGTTCCCGTCCGGGCCGCGCACCCCGCCCGGCGCGGTGCCCGCGCACCTCGGTGAGTGGTGCGCGCGGCATCCAGGGCCCTGCTCAGGCCCGGAGCGAGGCCAGCGTGACGATGGTGATGTCGGACGGCGCGCCGACCCGGACCGGCGGGCCCCAGGCACCGGCGCCGCGGGTCACGTAGAGCTGGGTGTCCCCGTAGCGCTCCAGCCCGGCGACGGTGGGGTTGGCCAGCTCGGCGAGGTAGTTGCCGGGCCAGAGCTGGCCGCCGTGGGTGTGACCGGAGAGCTGGAGGTCGACGCCGTGCCGGACGGCGTCGTGGACGGTGACCGGCTGGTGCGAGAGCAGCACGGAGGTGCGGGACCGGTCGCGGTCGCCGAGCGCCTTGGCGAAGTCCGGACCCTCGCCCTCGGAGCGCCCGGCGAGGTCGTTGACCCCGGCCAGGTCGAAGCCGGACAGCTCGACCCGCGCGTTCTGCAGCGGGTGGACGCCGAGCTCGCGGACGAAGTCGACCCAGGGCGCGGCCCCGGAGAAGTACTCGTGGTTGCCGGTGACGAAGTACGCGCCGTCGCGCGCCCGCAGCCGCGCCAGCGGTTCGGCGGCGGGGCCGAGCTCGCGCACCGTGCCGTCGACCAGGTCGCCGACGATCGCGATCAGGTCCGGCTGCGCGCCGTTGATCGTGTCGACGATCCGCTGAGTGTGGCCGCGCCCGAGGACCGGCCCGAGGTGGATGTCGCTGACCACCGCGATCCGGTAGCCGTGCGCCCGCGCGGGCAGCTTGGCCAGCGGCACGGTGACCTGCTTCAGCCGCGGTCCGCGCAGCACCCCGTACGCGCCGTTGCCGACGACGGCCGCCGCCGCGCCGGAGGCGCCGATCGCGATCGTCCGGGCCACGAAGAGCCGGCGCTCGGGCGAGGGGGCGGCGCTTGACGGTGCGTCAGCCGCGCTCGACGCGGCCGGATCCGCCGCCGGCCGGCGCGGCAGGCGGAGCAGCAGCGGCCGGACGGCCTCGCCGACCGCGAGCGCCAGCAGCAGGTAGAGCAGGACCGCCAGCCAGAGGTACCCCGGCCAGGCCAGCCAGCGCTCGACGGACATCGGGAGCTTGCGCCCGCCGACCAGCGCACCCACCGCGAGCAGCGGCAGGACGACGGCGAGCACCGTCCCGGTCCGGCGCCACCAGCCGCCGGGGGCGGAGACGTCGCGCACCAGGCGCCGCCAGAGGTACCAGTGCGCGAGGGCCAGGACGGCGAGGACGGCGAGCAGGCCGAGCACCACGAGGACGATCATCACGCCGACAGTATGGACGGCCCGCCGGCCGGCGCACCGCCCCCGAGGGCCCGGAACGGACTGACGATGCATCAGATTTGAGCTTTCCGCCGGCCCGCTCCACCCCCTCTGACCTGGTACTTTGTGTCCGCTGAGCGAACAATTCCCAGTGCCTTGTTCCGATACTCGTAGGTAGAAGTTAGGTTGCACCGCATTGCGCGGGTCCGTCCCCCACCCTCCGGCGTACGAGCCGAGGGTCAGCCGCGCTGGAAAGGCAACAGGGCACCCTCACATGAGTGCGGAAACCACCACCCCGGCCGCGAAGCCGCCGGTCGACGCCGCGACCCGGCACGACCACGGCCACGGCGCCGACGGCCACCTGAAGGCCGGGCTCAAGAACCGCCACCTGTCGATGATCGCGATCGGCGGCGTGATCGGCGCCGGCCTCTTCGTCGGCTCCGGCGCCGGCATCGCCTCGACCGGCCCCGGCATCCTGCTCTCCTACACGCTGGCCGGTGTGCTGGTCGTCCTGGTGATGCGGATGCTCGGCGAGATGGCGGCGGCCGACCCGCAGAGCGGCTCGTTCTCCGCGTACGCGGACCGGGCGCTCGGCCGCTGGGCCGGCTTCACCATCGGCTGGCTGTACTGGTTCTTCTGGGTCGTGGTGCTGGCCGTCGAGGCCACCGCCGGTGCGAAGATCCTCAACAACTGGGTGCCCGGCGTGCCGCAGTGGGGCTGGGCACTGATCGTCATGGCGGTGCTGACCGCCACCAACCTGTTCTCGGTCGCCTCCTACGGCGAGTTCGAGTTCTGGTTCGCCGGGATCAAGGTGGTGGCGATCGCCGCCTTCCTGGTGATCGGCACCCTGGCCGCGTTCGGGCTGCTGCCCGGCACCCACGCGGTCGGCACCACGAACCTGGTCGGCCACGGCGGCTTCCTGCCGCACGGCGTGGGGGCGGTCTTCACCGGCATGCTCACCGTCGTCTTCGCCTTCATGGGCAGCGAGATCGTCACCCTGGCCGCCGGCGAGTCCGAGGACCCGGAGAAGGCGGTCAGCAAGGCCACCAACAGCGTGATCTGGCGCATCGGCGTGTTCTACCTGGGCTCGATCCTCCTCGTGGTCACCCTGCTGCCGTGGGACTCCGAGGCGGTCAAGTCCAGCCCGTACGTCGCCGTGCTGGAGCACGTCGGCATCCCGGGCGCCGGCCAGGTGATGGACGTGATCGTCCTGACGGCCGTGCTCTCCTGCCTCAACTCCGGGATGTACACCGCCTCCCGGATGGCCTTCTCGCTGGGCCGGCGCGGCGACGCCCCCAAGGCCTTCGCCACGGTGACCCGCACCGGCGTGCCGCGGGTCGCGATCCTCGCCTCGGTGGTGTTCGGCTTCATCGCCGTCTTCTTCAACTACACCTCCCCCGACACCGTCTTCTCCTTCCTGCTCAACTCCTCCGGCGCGGTGGCGCTCTTCGTCTGGCTGGTGATCTGCTTCTCCCAGCTGCGGATGCGGAAGATCATCGAGCGCGAGACGCCGGAGCGCCTGACCGTCCGGATGTGGCTGTACCCCTACCTCACCTGGACCGCGATCGGCATGATCGGCTTCGTGATGGCGTACATGTTCACCGACGCCGACGGGCGGAAGCAGATGTACCTGTCGCTGGTCGCCGCGGCGATCGTGGTGGCGGCCTCGGCCGTGGTGGGCCGACGGCGGCGGGCCGCGGCGGTGGAACCGGCTGCCTGATCCGGACCACACCGCCCGTGAACGCCGGGCCCGGGAGCCGTTGCGGAGGCTCCCGGGCCCGGTGGCGTTCTCCGGCCCCTGAGCGCCGGCCCTCGGCGGACCGCCGCGGGACGGGTATGACCCGCCGACGGCCTGCCCCTACGCTGTCCCCCTATGCGAGATCTTGTGGCGGGGATGGGTTACCTGGCCAAGGGCCAGAAGTGGGTGGGGCGGCACGGCCGCTGGTGGGCGTTCGGGATGATCCCCGCGCTGATCACCCTGATCGGGTACGCGGTGGCGCTGGTCCTCCTCGGCGGCTGGTCCGAGGACCTCGCCGCCTGGGCCACCCCGTTCGCCGACCACTGGGGCTCGCCCTGGCAGGGCCTGCTGCGCGGTGCGCTCGCGTTGATCGTCTTCGGCGGCGGGCTGCTGATCTCGCTGATCACCTTCACCGCGGTCACCCTGCTGGTCGGCCAGCCGTTCTACGAGTCGCTCTGCGAGAAGGTCGACGAGACCGAGGGCGGCGCACCCACCCCGCCGGACGTGCCGCTCTGGCGCGAACTGGTGGTCGCCGCCCGGGACAGCCTCTACGTCCTGGTGCGGGTGGCCGGCTTCGGCATCCTGCTGTTCGCCCTCGGGTTCATCCCGGTGGTCGGGCAGACGCTGGTGCCGGTGGCCGGGTTCATGGTGTCCGGCTTCTTCCTGTCGGTCGAGCTGACCGCGGTGGCGCTGCAGCGGCGCGGGGTGCCGCAGCGCGAGCGGATCCGACTGCTGCGCGGGCGGCTGGGGCTCTCGCTCGGGTTCGGCGTGCCGCTGATCCTGGCCTTCCTGATCCCGCTGGTGACCGTCCTCGCGATGCCCGGCGCGGTGGCCGGGGCGACGCTGCTGGCCCGCGACCTGGTCCCGGTCGAGGCGCAGCCGGCCGACGAGGACGACGAGGACGACGAGGAGCGGCGGCCGGAGGGCGTGTCCGCCCCGGAGATCCCGGGCGCACCGGGCGCACCGGGCGCACCGGGTGTGCCGGGTGCGCCGCACTACGCCGACCAGCGGCCGGTGGCCGGCAACCCGTACGCGGCGGGCGGGTACGCGGAGCATCCGTACGCGGCGGGCCCGCGCCCGGAGAACCCGTCCACCGAGCACCGGTACGGCGAGAACCCGTACGCCCGGAACCCCTCCGCCGAGAACCCGTACCGGAGCAGCTGAACGGGTGATCGGCCGGTCACCCTGCGCGCACCCGCGGCCGGTCCGGGTGTGAAGCCGCCCACACGGCCTTCGCCGTCTACTGCCGTGGATAGTGGCAAGCCGTGCGCGGAGGCCGCGCCCGCCGCCCCCGGGGCCGACCCGGCACCGGCCGGGCCCGAGCCGGACGCGCGCGGCGGCCCGGAAGAACGCAGGCCGAGCGGCCGTTCGGACCGATCGTTCGTCGACGGTGCGACCGGTTCACCTGCCGTTTGAACAAAAGGGACATATAGGACAGAAGCGCCCGGCTCCGGCCGGGCGCTTCGCCATTTCGGCCCTTTTATCCACTACTGCCCGTAGTAGCGGGCGTCTTTGCCGCCCGTCGCGCGCTCTGCCAAGAATGGCCCGTCGCCAGGCAGCGCGGACCGGTCCCGGCCGCCGCGCATCCCGCCCGCCCCGCCTCACCGCCGGGGTGCCATGGCCGTCCCGGACGGCATTGCGGGCCCCCTAGCTCACCCGAGCCCTGCCCGCGTGCCGGATGCCCCGCGTCCCGACACGGCCCCGACGGAGAAGGATCGTCCGCTTCATGCAGCTCAGCCACGCCCGCCGCAACTCGCTGATCACCGGTATCACCACCCTCGTGGTGGCGAGCGCGGCCACCGCCGCCCTCGCTCTCCCGCAGGCCGGCGGCAACGCCGCCGAGGTCGCCGCCCCGGTGGCCGGGGTCGCCGGTGTCGCCGGTGTCTCCGTGGACGGGCAGCCGGTCGCCGACCAGGCTCCGGCGCCGGCCGCCCCGGCCCCGCAGGCCGACGCCGCTGCCGCCGCCCAGGCGCAGGCCCAGGCTGACGCCGCCGCTGCCGCCGCCGCGCAGGCCCAGGCCGCCGCCCAGGCGCAGGCCGAGGCCGAGGCGAAGGCCCAGGCGGAGGCCAAGGCCAAGGCCGACGCGGCGGCCGCCGCCTCCCGTTCGCAGGAGCGGCCCGCCCTGAAGGCCAAGCCGTCCTACTCCGGCAGCCCGCGCGAGATCGCCGCCCAGATCGTCCCGGCCGGCCAGCTCCAGTGCTTCAGCAACATCGTGTCCCACGAGAGCAGCTGGAACCCGCTCGCCGTCAACGCCTCCTCCGGCGCGTACGGCCTGGTCCAGGCCCTCCCCGGCTCCAAGATGGCCTCGGCCGGCGCCGACTGGCGCACCAACCCGGCCACCCAGATCAAGTGGGGCCTGAACTACATGAACACCCGCTACGGCAGCCCCTGCGGCGCCTGGGCGTTCTGGCAGGCCCACCACTGGTACTGAGCCGGCCCGGCGACCACGCCGACCGGCAGCACCACCGACCCCGCGCGGAGCTCCTCCGCGCGGGGTCTTCGGCTCTCACCGGGCCGCCCAGGGTGCCCCCGTGCGGGGCCGCAGGGCGTGCCGCAGCAGCGGGAGGTAGCTGCGGGCGATTTCATCGGCCGGGAGCGACGCCAGCGGTTCGAGGCGCAGGACGTGACGCGCCATGATCAGGCCGGCCAGCTGGGAGGCGAACTCGCAGGCCCGCCGCCGGGCGTCCTGGCCGCCGATCCGGGCGGCGATCCGGTCGATCATCTCGCGCTGGAGCACCTCGTTCACCAGGACGGCGAGCGCCGGGTCCTGGGCGGCGCCGCCGAGCATGGCGCGCAGCGGCGTGGCGTTCTCCGGCTCGGCCCAGATGGTCAGGACCTGGGCGAGCACCCGGTCGGGCAGGGTGTCGACGTCCCCTTCGAGGACGAGCGCGAGCTGTTCGGCGGGGTTGCTGGCCAGCGCGAGGGCGGCACCGAACAGGCCCTTCTTGGAGCCGAAGTAGTAGCTGACCAGGGCGAGGTCCACGCCGGCGTCGGCGGCGACCGAGCGCAGCGTGACCGCCCGGTAGCCCTCGGCCAGGAAGCGCCGGCGGGCGACGTCGAGGATCTGGGCGCGGGTGTCGGGGCTGCCGGTCCGCCGGCCGCGGCGCGGCGATTTATTCATCACGGTTGAAATCCTATCGGCGGCGCGCCCACCCTGGCCGCATCGCGCCGCCCCCCGTCCGAGCGACCGGGGCCGGCGCCCGGACGCCAGGGAGAGAAGGACACCGCCATGACCGCCACCGAGCCACGGGCCACCGCCGCCCGGACCACGGACGCCGCCGCCCCCGACGGGCCGCCCGTCCGCCACCAGCTGGTGCTGCTGGTCACCTGCCTCGCGCTGGCCACCGTGGTCGCCGCGATGGCCTCGCTGAACGTGGCGCTGCCGGACCTCGCCCGGGAGACGCACGGCAGCCAGACCCAGCTGTCCTGGATCATCGACGTCTACAGCCTGGTGTTCGCGGCGCTGCTGCTGCCGGCGGGGGCGCTGGGCGACCGGTTCGGCCGCCGCCGCGCGCTGGTGGTCGGCCTCACCCTGTTCGGCGGCGGGTCCGGGCTGGCCGCGCTGACCACCGACCCGACGACGCTGATCGCCCTGCGCGGCCTGCTCGGGGTGGGCGCGGCGCTGGTCATGCCGGCCACCCTCTCCACCATCACCGGCACGTTCCCGCGCGCCCAGCGGACCAGGGCCGTCAGCGTCTGGGCCGCGGTGGCGGGCGCCGGCGCGGTGGTCGGCCTGCTCGCCTCGGGGACGCTGCTGGAGTTCTGGTCCTGGCGCGCGGTGTTCCTGCTGAACGTGTTGCTCGCGGTGGCCGCACTGGCCGGGACGCTGCTGTTCGTGCCCGAGTCCGCCGATCCGGACGCCCCGCGGCTGGACGTCGGCGGCGCGCTGCTGGCCACGGCCGGTCTGGGCGCGCTGGTCTACTCGGTGATCGAGGCGCCGACCCGCGGCTGGGCGGAGCCGGTCACCCTCGGCGGGATCGCGGCCGGGCTGGCCCTGCTGGCCGGCTTCGTGGTGTGGGAGCTGCGCCGCAGCCACCCCCTGCTGGACCCGCGACTGTTCCGCAACCGGCGGTTCGCGGCCGGCACGCTGTCGATCCTCTGCCAGTTCTTCGCCTTCTTCGGCTACATCTTCGTGATCATGCAGTACCTGCAGCTGGTCCGCGGCGACACCGCCTTCGTGGCGGCGGTGAGCGTGCTGCCGATGGCCGTCACGATGGTGCCGTGCTCCCGGCTCACCCCGAGGCTGGTCGAGCGGTTCGGCGCCCGGGGCCCGTGGGTGCTCGGGCTGGTGCTGATCGCCGGCGCGATGGCCGCGCTCGGCGGGCTCGACGCCGACAGCCCGTACTGGCGGCTCGCCGCCGCCCTGCTGCTGCTCGGCGCCGGAGCGGGGCTGGCGATGACGCCCGCCACCACCGCCATCACGGACGCGCTGCCCCGCTCCCTGCAGAACGTCGGCTCGGCGATGAACGACCTCTCCCGGGAGCTCGGCGGCGCCCTCGGCATCGCCGTCCTCGGCAGCCTGCTCAGCGCGGGCTACCGCGGCCACCTCGACGTCACCGGCCTGCCCCCGCGGGCCGCCGAGGCCGCCCGCTCCTCGCTGGCCGCCGCCGCCCGGATCGGCGGCCCGGTCGGCGAGCACGCCCGGACGGCGTTCGTGGACGGCATGCGCCTCACCCTGCTCACCGGGGCGGGCGTGGCCGCGCTGGCCGCCGTCGCGGTGGCGCTCCTGCTGCGCCGCCCGGGCGCCGTGACGGCGCGCGGTTGAGCCCGCGTGGCGGTTGAGCCCGCGTGGCGGCGGGCGGTTGAGCCGGGTGGCCGGGCTTCGGCCCGGCCGCCCGGGCCGTTCCGGGGCGGTGACGTGGACGCGTCCGGTACGCCGCGTGAAGATCTGGCGCACACCCGTACGATTTGACGGGTATTGCTCATAATTACGGACTGTCAGACCTTTGCCACCTCCCGCATCCGCTCCTACGCTCCGGCCTCATGCCCTCACCTCTGATCAGCGTCGTACTCCCCGCCTACGACCAGCAGAAACAGCTCCCGGAGTGCCTGGACTCGCTGCTCGCCCAGTCCTTCCGCGACTTCGAGGTCATCGTGGTCGCGGACCGCTCCCCCGACACCCCGGCCGGCGTCGCCGAGGCCTACGCGGCCCGGCACCCGCGGGTCTCGGTGCTGCACCTGGACGCCGCCGTCGGCGTGGGCGTCAGCCGCAACGCCGGCGCGGCCCGGGCCTCCGGCGAGTACCTGCTGTTCCTGGACGCCGACCACCTGATGCCCCGGGACGGCCTGCAGTCGCTCGCCGACCGGCTCGCCCAGACCGGGCCGGTGGACGTGCTGCTGTTCGGGCACACCCGGCGGCACGGCGGCCGGGACTGGCCCGGTGACGCGGAGGCGCTGCTCGCCGAGGCCGGTCCCGAGGTGTTCGGGCCGACCGCCCGCCCCGAGCTGCTCGGCGCCCCCGCACTGGCCTGGGACCGGCTGCTGCGCCGCGCGCACTGGCGCGAGCGGGCCCTGGCCTTCCCCGACGGCCGGTACGAGGAGATCCCGACGGTCCACGAGGCGATGCTGACCGCCCGGCGGATCGCCGTCCTGCCGCGCGCCTGCGTCCAGCTGCGCCGCCGGGAGACCGTCCACCCGACCGGCTCTCCCGGCAGCAGCCGGTTCGACATCTTCGAGCAGTACGAGCGGAGCTTCGCGGTGCTGGACGAACTGGCGGCACGGGAGCCCGAGCTGGAGGCCGTCCGGGACGCGCTGTTCACCCGGATGGTGCGGCACTACCTGTTCACGTTCGACCTCGCCGGGTGCGTGTCGCGCGCCGAGCGCCCGCAGTTCTTCCACCGCGCCGCCGAGCACCACCGCCGCTACCAGCCGGCCGGGCACCGGCGGCCGGGCGGCCGCGAGGGCGTGAAGTTCTCGCTGCTCGCCGGCGGCGCCTACCCGGCGTTCGAGATGGCCAAGCTCTCGCACATCGCGAAGGGCACGCTCACCGGATCGGCCCGGCGCAAGGCGTCCTGACCGTCGGACGGCGTGGGCCGTGCCGCCGCCGGCGGCACGGCCCACGCGGCGGCGATCCGGCGGGCGGTCCAGGCCCACGCCCCGGCGGACCGCACCGGCAGGACGTCCGTCCAGCGCGGCAGGGTGGAGCCGCGCGGCCGCGGCATGCCCTCGGGGCGGGCGATCAGCCACAGCGGCCCGTGGGCGGTAGGGGCCCGTCAGGGACGGCGGCCCGTCGGCGACAGCGGCCCGGGCCGGCCGACACGCCCCCGGGGGTGGTCCGTACCGTGAGCGGCCGCGGGCTGCGATGATCGGCGGCGGTACGCCAGCGATCCACCCCCGGGAGGACCACCGTGAGCCGACCGTCCGCCGCCCCCGGTGCCGACCTCGCCCGGGAGCTGGCCGCCACGCTGCGCGGCGACGTCCGCTTCGGCGCCGCCGAGCGCACCGTCTACAGCCACGACGCCTCCAACTACCGTCACCTGCCGCTCGGCGTGGTCAAGCCCGCCGACCTGGACGACGTGCGCACCGCGCTCGCGCTCTGCCGGCAGTACCGGGTGCCGGTGGTCCCGCGCGGGGCCGGGACCAGCATCGGCGGGCAGGCGATCGGGCCGGGCGCCGTCGTGATCGACTTCCGCCGCCACCTGGGAGCGGTGCTCGGCGTGGACCCGGAGCGCCGCACCGCCCGGGTCGAGCCGGGCGCCGTACTGGACGACCTGCAGCGGGCCGCCCGCCCGTACGGGCTGCGGTTCGGACCCGACCCGTCCACGCACAGCCGGTGCACCCTCGGCGGCATGATCGGCAACGACTCCTGCGGTGCGCACTCGGTGGCCTGGGGGCGCACCGCCGACAACGTCGAGTCGCTCGACCTGCTGCTCGCCGACGGCACCGAGCTGACCGTCGGCGGTCCGCTCGGACCCGCCGAACGCGCGGCCCTCCCCGGCCTGCCCGGCCCGGTGGGCCGGCTCCACCGCGACCTCCAGGCGTTCACCGACCGACACCTCGCCCTGATCCGCCAGGGCATGCCGGACCTGCCGCGCCGGACCTCCGGCTACCCGCTGGACGCGCTGCTGCCCGAACGCGGTCACGACCTCGCCCGGGCGCTGACCGGCACCGAGGGCACCTGCGCGCTGCTGCTCGGAGCGACCGTCCGGCTGGTCGAGGAGCCGCCCGCCCGCGCCCTGGTGGTGGCCGGCTACCCCGACGAGACCGCCGCCGCCGACGCCGTGCCCGCGCTGCTGCCGCTGCGCCCGCTGACCGTCGAGGGCATGGCCGCCGACCTGATCGAGGCCCTGCTCGCCGCCGGTCCGCGCCCGCCCGCCCTGGACCGGCTGCCCGCGGGCGCCTGCTGGCTCTTCCTGGAGGTCGGCGGCGCCACCCCGCTGGAGGCCTACCAGGCCGCCCGCGGGCTCGCGGACGCGGTGCGCCGCGAGCGCTCGGCCGCCGTCGCCCTGGTCACCGACCCGGCCGAGCGGCGCCAGCTCTGGGGGGTGCGCGAGGCCGGCGCCGGGATCGTCACCCGGCTGCCCGACGGCGGCGAGGCCTGGCCCGGCTGGGAGGACTCGGCCGTCCCGCCGGAGCGCCTCGGCGACTACCTGCGCGACCTGCGGGCCCTGCTGCGCCGGCACAGCCTGCGCGGCGTCCCGTACGGGCACTTCGGCGAGGGCTGTGTGCACCTGCGGATCGACTTCCCGCTGACCGAGCCCCAAGGGGTCCTGGTGTTCCGGGAGTTCATGGAGCAGGCGGCCGATCTCGCGGTGTCCTACGGGGGTTCGCTGTCCGGCGAGCACGGCGACGGGCAGGCCAGGTCCGAGCTGCTCCCCCGCATGTACCGGCCCCAAATCATCGGGCTCTTCGGCGAGTTCAAGCGGATCTGGGATCCGGAGAACCTGCTCAACCCGGGCGCCCTGGTCGACCCGCGCCCGCTCGACGCCGACCTGCGGTTCGCCGGGCCGCTGCGCGAACTCCCGCTCGCCCTGCCGTACGAGCGGGACGACGGCAGTCTGGCCAAGGCGGTCCGCCGCTGCGTCGGCGTGGCCAAGTGCGTGGACCCGAACACCGGGGTCATGTGCCCGAGTTACATGGCCACCGGCGAGGAGCGGCACTCGACCCGGGGCCGGGCCCGGCTGCTCGCCGAGATGCTGCGCGGCGTGGGGGCACCTCCCGGGGTACCGGCCGGGGGAGCGATCCCGGACGGCTGGCGCTCACCGGAGGTCCGGGAGGCCCTGGACCTCTGCCTCGCCTGCAAGGGCTGCGCGAGCGACTGCCCGGTCCACGTCGACATGGCCACCTACAAGACCGAGTTCCTCCACCAGCACTACCGGCACCGGCCGCGGCCGGTGGCCCACTACTCGATGGGCTGGCTGCCGCTCTGGCTGCGGGCCGTCGCCCTCGCCCCCGGCGCGGCCAACCTGCTCGCCCGGTCGCCGGCCGCCGGCCCGCTGAAACGGCTCGGCGGGGTGGACCCGCGGCGGGTCGTCCCGGTCTTCCCGCCCGAGACCTTCACCCGCTGGTACCGCCGCCACCGCGCCGCGCACCCGGCCCCCGCGGACGCGCGCCCGGTCCTGCTCTGGCCGGACACCTTCTCCGAGCACCTCCAGCCGAACGTCCTGCGCGCCGCCGTCGAGGTGCTGGAACACCTGGGCTTCGACGTCCGGCTGCCGGCCGGCCCGGTCTGCTGCGGCCTGACCTGGTACTCCACCGGCCAACTCGGCACCGCCCGCCGGGTGATGCGGCGCAGCCTGCGCGCACTGGCCGCCGCCGGGCTGCCGGAGGACACCCCGGTGGTCGGCATGGACCCGAGCTGCACCGCCACCCTGCGCGAGGACCTCCCCCGGCTGCTCGGCCCCGACGGCCGTCCGCTCGCCGAACGCACCCGCACCTTCGCCGAGTTCGTCGACGAGTACGCGCCGGACGCCCCGCTCCCGCAGCTCCCCGTGGACGCCGTCACCCAGACCCACTGCCACCAGCACGCCGTCCTCGGCACCGCCGCCGACCGACGGGTGGAGGCCCGGCTCGGCGTGCGGAACCGGGTGCTCGACTCCGGCTGCTGCGGCCTGGCCGGCAACTTCGGCTTCGAGCGGGGCCACTTCGAGGTCTCCCGGGCGATCGCCGAGCGCGTCCTCCTCCCGGAGGTCCGGGCCGCCGGCCAGGACACCGTCATCCTCGCCGACGGCTTCAGCTGCCGCACCCAGATCTCCCACCTCGCCGAGGGCCGCCAGGCCGTCCACCTCGCCGAACTGATCCAGCGGGCCCTGCGCCAACAGCCGTGACCGCCCGCTCCGCGCCGCCCGAAAAGCCGATCGGCAGCGTGGTCGACGGTCTTTTCCTCAGGGAACCCGTGGAGTTGAATGACCGTCACCACGATCGGGGCACATCCACTGAGGTTCTGGGGGTTGCGGGGATGCTGGTGGAGGGACTCACCGCGCTGGCGGCGGCCGGAGGTGCGGGAATCGTCCAGGCCGCGGGGACGGACGTCTGGGCCGGGCTCCGGGAACGGGTCGCCCGGCTACTGGGCCGGGGACGGCCGGAGACCGAACGGGTCGCGCTGGAGCGCCTCGACCGGACGCGCGAGGCCCTGGAAACCGCCGCGCCCGGCCGGCTGGCCGAGGTGTCCGAGCGGCAGGCCGCCTCCTGGCAGACCCGGCTGGAGGACTTCCTCGATGACCTCGCGCCGACGGAGCAAGCGCAGGCCGCCGAACAGCTCCGGACCCTGCTCGACGAGGCCGCGGCCACCCGGGCGACGGCGGCCGTCCGCGCCGAGAACAGCGGCGTGACCGCCGGCGGGTCCATCAGCAACCACGGCGGCGCCATCGGCCGCGACTTCCGCGGTCCCGTCACCATCGGCACCCCGGACCACCCTACGTCGCCGGGGGCGGCCCCGCGCTGACCGCTCCCGGGGAAGAACCCGACCCCGCCGCCCCGGCCGGCGGCGTGTCCAGCAGGCGCGATCTCGTCAACTCGGGCGGTGTGGTGGCTCAGACCATCCGCGACGTCCACGTCCACGCCCACCGCCCCGTCAGCCCGCCGGCGGACGGCCGGCCGGTCCGGATCGGCACCGTCCCCGCTCTCGCCGACTGCTTCCGCCACCGGCCTGCCGTCGACGGCGCGCTCGCCCTCCCCGGCGTGCCCGGAACCCTCCCGTCGGTGGTGCTCAGCGGTCCGGCCGGCACCGGGAAGACCCAGACGGCCGCGCACCATGTCCGACTGGCCCTGCGCACCGGCGCGGTCGACGTGGTGGTGTGGGCCGACGCGGGCAGCGGCGCGTCCATCCGGCAGGCCTACGCCCTGGCCGCCGAACACCTCGGCCTCGGCGCCGGACCGGCGGCCGCCGATCACCTGCTCGCCTGGCTCGACACCACCGACCGGCGCTGGCTGATCGTGCTCGACGGCTTGGCCGACCCCGGCGATCTGCCCGGGGTCTGGCCCGCCCCGAGCACCACCGGCCGGCTCGTGGTCACCACCCGCCGGACGGAACGAAGCCTGCGGACCAGCCGGCGCCGGGTCGTCCGGGTGACGGCCTTCACCCCCGAGGAGGCTGCCCGCTATCTGGCCGACCGCCTGGCTGTGCACGATCTCACCCTGCCCTCAGCGGAGTTGGACGAGCTCGCGGCACAGGCCGGCTGGCTTCCCGCCGCGCTGGCGGGCGTGGCCACCCGGATCATCGTCGACCCCGGCCTCGCGCCCCGCGCCGGCCGAGGAACCGTCCGCCCGGGGTGGTTCGGTGACTGCGAGGTGTGCCGGCCGCCGGTCGACGGCGCCACCGTCTCCCTCGTCCACGCCCCCGAGGACGCGCTCTGGGCACGTTGGGTGGAGGCCGTACTGCGCCGCGCGGGCCTGCACGTCCTCCCAGAGGCGGCCGACCGGACGGTGGTCCTGCTCTCCCCCGCCCTGCTGCGGGAGCACGGAAGCCCGCGCGAGCACGGCTGCGAGCGCGGCCGCGAGCCTGGTCGCGCACCCACGGCCGCTCCCGGGCGGGAGGTGACCGCCCGGGTCGAACCGGTGACCGTCGAGGGCCAGGTGCTCGACCTGGTCGGCCTCGGGCCCGAGCAGGCCGCGGAGGCCCTGCTCGGGGCGCTGGGCGGCCCTGTCCGGACACCCGATCTGGCCGGACTGCGCTACCCAGGCTCCGTCCCCGCCCACTTCAAGCTCCCGCCCCGCCACCCCTCCTTCACCGGCCGCCAGGCGGTGCTGGAACACCTGCACCGGCAGCTCGGCGCCGGCGTGGCCGCCGTCCTGCCGACCTCGCAGACGCTCTACGGGCTCGGCGGGATCGGGAAGACCCAGCTCGCCCTGGAGTACGCCCACCGCTACCGAGCCGAGTACGACCTGGTCTGGTGGATCGATGCCGAGCAGAACGAGTCGGTGGCACTCGCCCTCGCCGGGCTCGCCCACCGGCTCGGGCTACCGGTCGGCGACTCGGTCGCGGAGGCCGCTGAGGCGGCCCGCGAGGCGCTGGGCCGTGGCAACCCGACCACGCGCTGGCTGCTGGTCTTCGACAACGCCGACGAGCCCGCCAGCCTCCGGCCGTACTTCCCCGACGGACCCGGCCGCGTCCTGGTCACTTCCCGCAATCTCGGCTGGACCCGAGCCGCCAACGCACTCGCGGTCGACGTCTTCACCCGCCGGGAGAGCATCGAACACCTGCGCCGCCGGGTCCGCGGGCTCACGGCCCAGGACGCGGACGCGGTGGCCGAGGCGCTCGGCGACCTTCCGCTGGCCGTCGAGGTCGCCGCCGCCTGGCTCGACGCCACCGCGATGCCGGTCGCCGTCTACCTCGCGAGGCTGGCACACGCGCTGTCCGCCGAGGGCGCCTTCGACTACCCCCGCTCCGTAGCCGCCACCTGGGGCGTCTCGATCGACCGGCTGCGCGTCGAGTCCCCAGCCGCCGCACGGCTGTTGCAGCTCTGCGCCTACTTCGCTCCCGAGCTGGTCGCGCGAGGCCTGCTCTACGGCAACGAGATGGTCGAGGCGCTGGCGGAATTCGACCCCACGGTGACCGACGCCTTCACGGTCGCCGCCGCCGTCCGCGCCCTCGGCCGCTACTCGCTCGCCCGGGTGGATACCGAGGCGGGCGGTCTCCAAGTGCACCGGCTGGTCCAGGCCGTGGTCCGGGCCGAGATGACCGAGGACGAGCGGAAGGTCGCCGTCCACCGGGTGCACCGTATCCTCACGGGCGCCCGGCCCGTCCTCGGCGGCATCGACGACCCGGCCAACTGGCCCGCCTTCGACGCGATCTGGCCGCACCTCTCGCCGTCCAAGGCGCACGACTGCGACGAGGCCGACACCCGGCAGCTGCTCATCGACCGCGTCCGCTACCTGTGGAAGCGCGGCGAGCTGGAGCGCGCCCGCGACCTCGCCCACGCCCTCGACGACGAGTGGACCAGGAAGCTCGGCGAGGACGACCGGCAGACCCTGCTGCTGCGCTTCCAGCTCGCCAACGTGCTGCGCTCGCAGGGCAACTACGCCGAGGCGCTGGCCCTGGACGAGGCCACCCTGGAGCGCCAGCGCGCCCTGCTCGGCGAGCACCACCCGGACACCCTGGTGACCGCCAGCTCGCTGGGCGCCGACCTGCGGGCCCTCGGCCGGTTCCACGAGGCGCTCGACCTCGACCGCGAAACCCTCGGCCGGTTCCGCGAGTTGCTCGGCGACGACCACCCGCGCACGCTTGCCCTGGCCAACAACCTGGCGATCGACCACCGGCTGGTCGGCGACAGCGAGGCAGCCCGCGACCTCGACCGCGAGACCTTGGAGCGGCGCACCGCCGTGCTCGGCCCGCGCCACCCGTACACCCTCTCCAGCAAGATGTGCCTCGCCCGTGACCTGCGGGAACTCGGCGACCATCACGGCTCGGTGGAGCTCCTGCAGAACGCCGCGGACGCCCTGGACGGCCTCGACCCGGACCTGCCGGAGAACCTGCGCAACGCCACCCTGCTCGGGGCCGCGCTGCGCCGGGCCGGCCGCCCGGCCGAAGCCCGCCGGATCACCGCGGACACCTACCGGCGGTGGGTGGACCGGTACGACGCCGACGCGCCCGATGTGCTGGTCTGCGCCCTCAGCCTGGCCGCGGACCTCAGCGCCGCCGGCGAACACCGGACCGCCCATGACACGACCGCCCGCGCCCACCGCGCGTACCGGCGGACATTCGGCGACGCACACCCGTTCACCCTGGCCTGCGCCGGCAACCTCGCCGTCTATCTGCGCCGCGCCGGAGACTCCGCCGCGGCCGCCCGCGACGGCCGTGCGACCGTGGCCGCCCTGACCCGGACGGTCGGGCGGGCGCACCCCTTCACCCTGCACGCGACCGTCAACCTCGCCAACGCGCTGGCCGACGAGGGGCGTTACGCCGAAGCCGAACAACTCCACCGCGGAGTCCTCGACGACCTCACCTCGCGCTACGGCCCGGACCACCCCGACGCCCTCGCCTGCGCCGCCGACCTGGCGCTCGCCCTGCTCCGGACCGGAGGCGACCCGACCGCCACCGAACGGCACCGCCGGGCCGTCGGCGACCTCGCCCGGTGCCTCGGCGACGACCACCCGGACACCGTGGCGGCCCGCACGCTCCGCCTCCTCGACCGCGAGCTGGAGACCCAGCCGATCTGAGCGGGGCGCGTGCGGCCGGCCGAGGCGGCGCTCCGGACGATCCGCTGACAGTGGACGCGAGGGACCGTCACAATGACGCCATGACGCTCACCACCGCCGAGGCGGACAAGATCCTCGCCGACAACTTCGCGCCCTGGGTGCAGGCCCTCGGCCTGACGGTGGCCGAGACCGGCCCGCGCCACGCGGTGCTGCGGCTGCCCTGGTCCGACCGGCTGGCCCGGGAGGGCGGCGGGATGTCCGGCCAGGCGCTGATGGCGGCGGCCGACACCGCGAGCGTCATCGCGGTGTCGGCGGCGCTCGGCGGGTTCGGGCCGATGACCACCGTCCAGCAGTCCACCAGCTTCCAGCGGGCGGTCACCGGCCGGGACGTCCTGGTGCACGCCCGGGTGACCAAGCTCGGCCGGCGGATGGCCTTCCTCGACATCACGCTGACCGCCGAGGGCGACGACGAGCCCGCCGCCCACGCCACCACGGTCTACGCGCTGGCCGGCTGAGCGCCCCGGAGGCACGGCGAACCGGGCGGCGAAGGCGATCGCCGCCCGGCAGGCGCACCCGGAAGCGGCCGGGACCCCGGTCCCGGGTCCGCGGCGGGGTCTCAGGTCCGCAGCGGCGGCTCCACCTCCGTCGACCTCGGGCTCTCCTCCGCGCAGACCGCGGTGACGAACTCCGCCAGCCGGGCCTGCGGCAGTCCGCGCGCGATGTCCGCCTCGCTGATCATCCCGACGAGCTCGTGCTCCGGGTGGTTGATCACCGGCAGCCGGCGCACCTGGTACTGCTCCATCATCCGCAGCACCTGCTCGGCGTCCTCGTCCGCCTCCACCGTCATCGGGCGACCCTCGGCGAGTTCGCCGGCCGTCACCTGCGCCGGGTCGCGGCCCTCGGCCACGCACTTCAGCACGATGTCACGGTCGGTGATGATGCCGAGCAGCCTGTTCCGCTCGCCGCAGATCGGCAGCGCCCCGACATGGCGTTCCTTCATGATCCGGGCCGCGGCGGCGATGGTCTCGTGCTCGCGGATGCACTCCGCGCCCGGGTGCATGATGTCGCTGGCTCTGGTCATGATCGGCCTCCTGACGTGCCTGCCACTCCCGCTCACTCCATCGTGGTCCGGCGCCGGGGCCACCGCCACCGGGCCCGTCACCCCTGCTCGGCCGACGCCTCCCCGATTCCGTCCCGGGCCTCGTCCGGGGAGCCCGCGCGGTCCGTGCCGTCCACCGGCGGGTCCAGCGGCGAGTGCTCCAACAGCTCCTCCAACGGCGGCAGTTCGAGCTGCTCCACCGCGGGAAGTTTGTGTGGCTCCGCCGCCCCCGGGCCGGCCTCCGTCACGGCCTCCTCCGGCCGGACCGACTGCCGTTGCGCCTCCGCCGCGCTGTCCAGGAACCGCAGCAGCTCGACCGGGAACGGCAGCACCAGCGTCGAGTTCTTCTCCGCCGCCACCTCCACCACGGTCTGCAGCAGCCGCAGTTGGAGCGCCGCCGGGGTCGCGCTCATCACCGACGCCGCCTCCGACAGCCGCGCCGAGGCCTGGTACTCGCCGTCCGCCGTGATGATCCGCGCCCGTCGCTCCCGCTCGGCCTCCGCCTGCCGGGACATCGAGCGCTTCATCGACTCCGGCAGCGCGACGTCCTTGATCTCCACCCGGTCGATCTCGATGCCCCAGCTGAGCGCCGGGCTGTCGATCATCAACTCCAGGCCCTGGTTGATCGGTTCGCGGTTGGCCAGCAGGTCGTCCAGCTCGCTCTTGCCGATGATCGACCGCAGCGAGGTCTGCGCGACCTGCGAGATCGCGAAGTTGTAGTCCTGGACGTTGACGGTGGCCTTCACCGGGTCCAGCACCCGGAAGTAGACCACCGCGTCCACCCGCACGGTCACGTTGTCCCGGGTGATGCCCTCCTGCGCGGGGATCGGCATCGTCACGATCTGCACGTTCACCTTGCGCAACCGGTCCGCCACCGGCACCAGCATCACCAGCCCCGGATCCCGCACCTCGTCGCGCACCTTGCCGAACCGGAACACCACTCCGCGCTGGAACTGCTGGACCACCCGGACACTGGCCGCCCCCACCACGGCCGCCAGGATCAGCACCCCGACGATGACCCCCAGCACCACATCGACGACCATCACGGCCTCCTCGCGCAGCAGCGAGTCCCGGCCGTCGCCGACCCGGCCCGACCGGGGGCCGCCGGAGCACTGGTTCCACGCTACGCCTGCGGGCGCGCCGCCGGAACGCGTCGTTCCCCGGCCCGAGCAGCGCGGCGAGGCGGGAGGACGGACGACGGGGCTTCCGGGCCGGAGTCCAGACGGGACTTTGGGCGGGAGCCCAGACGGGACTCCGGGCGGGATTCCGAGGGCGGGCCCTAGGATCGTGACCATGCCCGACCCCGTCGACCACGGCCCGGCCGCCGATCCCGACGACCCGCGCCACCCCGCCGCGGCCGCCGCCCGGGCGGACGGGCTCGCCGCGCTCGACCGGGTGGTCACCGGCTGCCGCGCCTGCCCGCGCCTGGTCGAGTGGCGCGAGGAGACCGCCCGCACCAAGCGCCGCGCCTACCTGGACTGGGACTACTGGGGCCGCCCCGTCCCGGGCTTCGGGCCGCCGGACGCCCCGCTCGTCCTGGTCGGCCTCGCCCCCGCCGCCCACGGTGCCAACCGCACCGGGCGGATCTTCACCGGCGACCCCTCCGGCGACCTCCTCTACGCCGCCCTGTACCGGCTCGGGCTGGCCAACCGCCCCGAATCCGTCCGGCACGGCGACGGCCTGCACCTGCACGGCGTCCGGATCACCGACCCGGTCCGCTGTGCGCCGCCGGACAACCGGCCGACCACCGCCGAGCGCGACACCTGCCGTCCCTGGATCGTCCGCGAGCTGGAGCTGCTGCGGCCCACCGTCCGGACCGTCGTCGCGCTCGGCGGGTTCGCCTGGCAGGCGCTGCTGCCCGCCATCGGGGCCGCCGGCTGGCGGCTGCCCCGGCCCCGGCCCGGATTCGGCCACGGCGCCCACGTCACCCTGCCGGCCACCGACGGCGGGCCGCCGCTGGAGCTGTACGGCTGCTACCACGTCAGCCCGCGCAACACGAACACCGGCCGGCTGACCACCGCGATGCTGCGCGACCTGCTGCGGACCGCCGCCCGCTCGGCCGGGCTCACGCCCACCGAGGACTGAGCGGGGACCGGACGAAGGGCTGCGGCGCGGGGAAGGAACGAGGGCCGAGCCGGGACCGAACGAGGGCCGGGACCGAACGAGGGCCGGGACCGGACGAAGGCTGAGCGGGGCTGACCCTCAGCCGAAGCGCGTCAGCTTCCGCTTCGCCGCCCGCCGCCACACCGCCGGCAGCTCGCGCCGAGCCGCCTCCCCCGCCGCCAGCTCCCACCCGTACAACACGCCGTACCCGAACGCCTCGCCCGACTCGTCCGCCCGCCCGCGCAGGGCGGCCGCCGCGACCACCGCGTCCTGGTGCTCCCCGAGCACGTCCTGCACGGCCTTCATCCGCTCGACGTACCGCTCCGCCGCCCGCCCGGCCACCGGCACCGCCGTCTCCCCCGCGTACCGGGCCCGCTTGGCCGCCTTCCGCGCGTCGTGCAGCGCCTCGTCCCGCCCCGCCCCGCCGTCCAGCGCCCGCCGCACCCGCTCCGCCGTCCGCCGCTGCTCCCGCGCCGCGACCCGGGCCAGCTCCGACCCGGCGGCCCGCCCCGCCCGCCGGCGCAACGGCGGGTCGTCGAGCAGCGCGGCCAGCCCGTCCGCCAGGGCGCGCCGGCGCGGGCTGTCCAGCGCCGCCAGCACCTCGGGCCAGACCCGGCGGTACTCGGCCCGCCCCCACCGCTCCAGCTCCGCCGCCACCCGGTCCGGCCCGCAGTCCTCCGGCAGCTCCCGCGCCCGCGCGACCAGCCGCTCGCCCAGCACCTCCCGGTCCCGGGCCCGCCCCAGCGCCGAACCCAGCCAGCGCAGTTCGGCCACCAACTCGTCGGTCGCCCCGGCGGCGAACAGTCTCCGGTACGTCCGCAGCGCGCTGCGCAGCCGGCGGCTGGCCACCCGCATCCGGTGCACCGCGTCGGGCTCGTCCGCCCGCACGGCCCCGTCCAGCTCCACCAGTACGGCCGCCTGCGCCCCGAGCCGCTCAAGCACCACGGCACCCACCGTGCCCTCGCCCGCACCCATCCGCGCGCACACCCCCTCGTCGGGGCCTTCGGAACGCCTCCCAGGCTAAGGCGTGTCCGGACGATCCGCGTCGGATCAGCGCGCGGCGTCGGGCGCGGGCACCGCGTGGCGGAGGAGGGAGTGGTGCGGTCGGGGCACGCCCGCGGCCCGGGCCGCGGGGGCTCCCGCCCGGCGGGGAATCGTTGGGGCCCGCCTCGGCCCGCCGGACGCCTTCGGGTACGTCAGTGCGGAGGTACGGAACGGGCCGTGTCCTCGCGCCGACCGCCCGGGCGGGCCGGGCCGTCCACTCCCGGCCAACCTCCGACGCGCCCTCGTGCGGGATGTAAGCGTCGTGGCATACTCCGGGGCGTGACGACTTCCACCCCTGCGACGAGGGCCCTGCGGGCCGCGGTGTTCACCGCGCTCGCCGTGCCGCTGTCCGCGCTGGGCCAGGTCGTCATCACCGGTCGCCCGCTGCCGCTGAACCTGGTGGCCGCCGCGACCGCGGTCGTCTTCCTCGTCGCGGCCGCCCTGGCCGGCCGGGAGCGGCGGCTGCTGCACATCTCCGCCGTGCTGGTCCCGGTGGAGCTGCTGCTCAACACGACGTTCAACCTGGGCCAGGCCGGCTGTGGCCCGGTGCTCGGGGCCGACCACGTTCCGGCCCGCGGCATGAACCTGCTGGTGTGCGGCGGCGGCTCGGTGGACGGGTCGTTGCTCTCGGGGCAGTTGGGGCACGCCGGGCCGGTCGCGCCGGCAGTGACCCAGCTGCTGGTCCTGCTGGTGCACCTGCTGGTCGCCCTGGCCGCGGCGGTCTGGCTGCGGCTGGGCGACGCCGCGCTGTCGGGCCTGGCCCGGGCGCTGCGCGCGCTGCACGAGTCGCTGGCGGCGCCGCTGCGGGCGCTGGTCGTACTGCTGGCCCCGGCGCCGGTCCGGCCGGTGCTGCGGGTGCCGCTGCCGGCCTCGGACCGCCCGCGGCCGCGCCGCGAGGACGTGGTGCTCAGCCCGGCGCCCCGGCGTGGTCCGCCGGTCCTCGCGCCTGCCTGCTGACGCCCCGCGTCCGTCACCTCCCCGCTCCGCGGCGGCCGACGTCCGCCCGCGCAGGCAGCGCGCACGACTCCCGCGTTCACCGACCGAGCCCCCTCGTCCCCGCGCACGCGCCGGCGCCCCGCGCCGCCACCGCGCCGAGGCGGGCGCCCCCGCGCGCACCCGCGCGCCGCTCAACGGAGTTGACCCACCATGGCCCAGACCAACAGCACCAACAGCAGCAAGCAGCCCACCCGCAAGCAGTCCGAGCGGATCAGCGCCCGCCAGCGGATCCAGGAGGCGCAGCGCCTGGAGCAGGCGGCCGCCAAGCGCCGCCAGCGGATCGTGGTCGCCGTCTCCGTCGTCGCCGTCCTCGCCCTGGCGGGCGGGGTGACGGTGGCGATCACCGCGGCGGGTGACGACAAGTCGTCCTCCGCGGGCGCGGCCGCGGAGCCGACCGCGCTGGTCGTGCCGGCCAACGCCGGCGGCCCGGACAACACGGTGATCACCTACGGCAAGGCGGACGCCGCCCACACCCTCCAGGTGTTCGAGGACTTCCGCTGCCCGGTCTGCAAGAGCTTCGAGGCCACCAACGGAGACACCGTCAAGAAGCTGGTGGACGACGGCACGGTGAAGGTGGAGTACCACCTGGCCGCGTTCCTGGACAAGAACCTCGGCGGCCGGGGCTCGCGCACGGCGCTGGCCGCCGCCGGGGCCGCGCTCAACGAGGGCGTCGACAAGTTCAAGCAGTTCCACGACGTGCTGTACGCCAACCAGCCCGAGGAGCGCGAGGACGGCTTCGGCGACGTCAACCACCTGCTGGAGCTGGCCGACAAGGTGCCGGGCCTGAAGACGGACGCCTTCGTCAAGGCGGTCACCGACCGCACCTACGCGCCGTGGGCGAAGAAGGTCGCGGACGCGTTCAACGACAGCGGCGTCACGGGCACGCCGACGGTGAAGCTGGACGGCAAGCCGATCACCCTGTTCTCCGGGAACCGCGCGGTGACGCCGGAGCAGTTCACCGCGCAGGTCAAGCAGGCCGCCGGCCTGCAGTGAGCACCACCGGCCCGGCCGAAGTCCCGGCCGGGCCGGCCCTTCCCACCCACCGGAGTGCTCTGCGATGACCGCCCCGACCGCTGTGAACCCCTCCGCGAACCCCTCCCGTCCCGCGAGCGCCGACGCCGTCCCGCCGGGCGGCGCGCCGGTCGGCGCGAGCCGGGCGTTCTCCCTGTTCCTGTTCCTCGGTGCGCTGATCGGGCTGGCCGCCTCGGCCGTCCTGACCTTCGACAAGCTGCGCATCCTGGAGAACCCGTCGTACGTCCCCAGTTGCAACCTCAATCCGGTGATCAGCTGCGGTTCGGTGATGCGCACCGAGCAGGCGGAGGTGTTCGGCTTCCCGAACCCGCTGATCGGCCTGGCCGCGTTCGGCGCGCTGGCCGCGGTCGGGGCCGGGCTGCTGGCCGGTGCCGCGTACCGGCGCTGGTTCTGGCTGGGCCTGCAGGCGGGCACCCTGCTGGGTGTCGTCTTCGTGCACTGGCTGATCGACCAGGCGCTGTACGAGATCGGCGCGCTCTGCCCGTACTGCATGGTGGTGTGGGCGACGGTGGTGCCGCTGTTCTGGTACACGACGCTGCACAACCTGCGGACCGGGGTGATCCCGGTCGGACCGCGGCTGGGCGTGGTGGTGCGGGAGGCCGCCCGCTACCACTGGGTGCTGCCGGTGCTGTGGGCCGCGGTGATCGCCCTGCTGATCCTCAACCGGTTCTGGTACTACTGGTCGACCCTCCTCTGAGCCCCGTCGGCCGGAATCCCGGTTTCTCCGGGTAACCCGGGGCAGTTCGCCCGGGATCGAATTGATGGAGCGTCACCCCGCGCCTACGCTGTGCAATTTCACTGTTGGATGGCGCGTCTAACAACAGATCACGAAACATAACGGTTGCATCACCTCGCATCCGAACGGATTGCCACGGCAGGTCCGGCCTCGCCCCTGACGCACGCCAACTCACCTGAGCATCAAGCGTGTTGACGGTGACTCAGGCCGGACCTGCCGGTGGTTGAAAGGGTTACATCTTCGCAGCGGGATAACGGGCATTCAGCGACCGGCGACCCCTCTGGCAGGATTCCGGCCACTCAATCCACCAGAGGAAGGGACGTGGGAGCACCATGCACCGACGTCGCATGTCCCGCCGCAAGAAGGCGTTGATGACCGCGACCGCCGCCGCGCTCTCCGGCGGCCTGCTGTTCGGCCTCGGCGCCTTCGCCCAGGCCGACCTGGTCAGTGGCACCGTGATCGCCGGCCAGGGGAACTACAGCAGCATCAACCACCGCGACCGGCCCTCCGTGTCGGCCCGGATCAGCGGTACGTCGCGGATCGGCGAGAAGGTCCCGATGTCCTGCCGGACCACCGGCGACACCGTGGAGAACAACCCACGCTGGATCCGCTCCGGCTCGTTCTACATCGCCGACGCCTTCATCAAGGAGAACACCAACAGCCTGCCGGTCTGCGGCTCGACGACGCCCACCCCCAACCCCACGACCACGTCGGCGACCAGCAGGACCCTCCCGATCACCATGCAGAAGCAGGTCAAGACCCAGTGGTGCTGGGACGCCTCCGGCCTGACCATCGCCAACTACTGGGGCCGCACCGGCGTCAGCCAGGACGACTTCTGCCGGCTCGCCGCCCAGGGCACCTGGGTGAACTGCAACAACCAGCCCGCGACCCTGGAGGACATGGCCAACGGCCTGGCCCGGCTCGGGCTGGCCAACAGCGGGCGCAGCCTGTTCCGCAACGCCTCGTTCACCGAGTCCTCCGCCGAGATAGCCGCCGGCCGCCCGTTCGGCGTCCGGATCGGCTGGCGCACCGGCGGCGGGCACATGAACGTCGTCTACGGCTACGACAGCGCCACCAACATGATCGCCGTCGGCGACCCGTGGCCGAGCACCCAGACCTACACCTGGTGGAACTTCAACACCTACGTGAACAACAACTCGTTCCAGTGGACCCACTCGCGCATCGGCATCCAGGGCTGAGGAGACGACCGACCATGCAGCTGATCCGACGCTCCGCCCGCCTGCTCGTCCGCGCCGCCGTCGTCGCCACCGCGACGCTCGCCGCCACCCAGTACGGGGCCCTGGCGGCCCTGGCCGCCGACGGTGACGGCATCGCGGGCTACCAGTCCGCCCAGCAGGTGCTCCAGAGCAGCCAGGTCCGGGACGCCGTCTCCCGGTTCCTGGTCGCGGCCCCGAAGGCCAACCCGGGCAACCCGAACAGCCCGGGGGCCGCGGCCAACGCCCCGGCCAGCTCCGCGGCCGACGGTGGCGCCGTCGGCGCTCCCGGGAACCCGCCCGCGGCGGTCGCCGCCCCGCCCCGGTTCGACCTCAAGGACCCCGTCCCGGTGTTCGAGCTCAGCGCCGAGTTCGTCGCCGGCAAGGCGCAGGCGACCCCGCAGACCGCGCTGCGGCTCACCTACCTGGCCTCCCGGGTCACCGCCGCCGACGGCCACCAGGCCGCCGTGCTGCTCTCGCCCCAGGGCAACCCCGCCCCCGCGTCGGGCGACGGCACGCGGAACGTCGGCGCCGAAGGCTGGCAGCTGGCCGGCATCCGGGACGGCGACACCGAGGTCGGCCTCGCCGAACGCGGCACCCCGCAGGCGCGCACCTTCACCGAGCCGCAGATCCACGCCTGGTACCGGATCACCGCCGACGGCATGGTCGAGCCGCTGAACGAGGAGGCCAACAGCGGCCTCGGCGGGCAGCGGAGCATCACCCTCGCCGCCTACCAGAAGCTGGTCTCCGCCCGGTACGGCGACAAGCTGCCGGGCTCGGACTACGACCGCAAGGGCCTGGCCGGCGGGTTCGCCGGTCTGACGGACGGCCGGCCGGAGCAGGCCGCCGCCGGGGAGGGGGCCACCGGGGAACCGGCCGGGGAACGGATCGCCGGAGCCGCGACGGCCGGGCCCGACTGGCAGCCCGTCGCACTCGCCGGGGCCGCGGCCCTGGCCACGGCCGGCGGCGCCGCGCTGTACCACCGCCGCCGGCGCGGCTCCGCCACCCGCTGACCCGAGCGTCACGCCGCCCGGCGCCGGTCCATCCGCAGCCACGGACCGACGCCGGGCTTCCTCACGCCCGCGTGAACGGGCCGAGCGGCTGCGACCGGAGGTTCCGGCGCCGGAAGCCGGCGGCACCGCTGGCGCCGGTCAGCCCCCACTCCCGCATCAGCCGCTCCACCGTGCACCTGGCCACGTCGAGGCCCTCGCCCCGCAGCTGGGTCCAGACCCGGCGCGCGCCGAAGGTGCGGTTGCTCTCCTCGTAGGCCCGGCGGATCTCGGCCAGCAACTCCGCGTCCCGCACGGCACGGGCCGAGGCCGGCCGGGAGCGGGCGGTGTAGTACGTCGACGGGGGGATCCGCAGCGTGCGGCAGATCCGCTCGACCCCGTGCGACGTCCGGTACGCCTCGATGAACCGGATCAGCGCGGTCGTCGCGGGTCGAGCTCCCGCGTGAAGAAATCCGAGGCCTCCCGGAGTATCTCGTTCTCGTGCTCCAGCTCCCGGATCCTCCGGCGCAGCGCGGCGACGTCGCCGCTCGCCGGCGGCTGCGCCGCACGGCCGGTCCGGGGTGCCGGCGGCACCTGACCCGTCGGGTGCTCCAAGGTCATCCACTGCTCCACATCTCTCGGGGGCCCTGCCACGGCACCCGGGACAACCGTGTGGTCGGTGCCGCGCACGGCCCTGGGAAGGGCTCGTCACCGCGTGATCAGAGCTTGGTGATCAGGACGCCGCCGGACGCCCGGCCGTTCCCTGACCGGTCGTGAGCACGGTCGGCCCGGGGCCGGCCCGCCCGACGCGTCACCCGAAGACGGCCCGCCGGTAGGCGTTGCGGAGGTCGGTGAGCGGCTGGAACTCCCGGTCGTAGTGGACCTTGTTGGTGAGCAGCAGCGCCCAGCGGCCGAGGCGGCGGGAGATCCAGATCCCCGTCCCGGTGAAGCCGTAGTGGACGAAGGTGCCCTCGGCGGGGTCGGTGCCGGCGGCGCAGAGCCAGGAGAGGCCGCGGGCGGGGGCCAGCCCGCCGGTCTGTTCGCGCAGCGATTCGGCGATCCAGGCGCCGCCCCAGGGCAGGCCGGCCGGCGGGTCCAGCAGCGCGGTGAGGAACCGGCCGAGGTCGCGGGCGGTGGAGAAGACGCCCGCGTTGCCGGAGACGCCGCCGAGCAGCCGGGCGGAGGGGTCGTGGACGACGCCGCGCAGGGCCGCGCCGGCCTCCTGTTCGTACTCGGTGGGCGCGGTGCGCGCCGTCCCGGCCGGCCCGAGCGGGCCGTACCGGGTGTCGGTCATGCCGAGCGGCCGCCAGACCTGGCGGGCGGCGAGCTCGTCGAGCGGGGCGCCGGCCAGTGACTCGACCAGGTGGCCGAGCAGCACGGCGGCCCGGTCGGTGTACTCGACGGCGGTGCCGGGCGGCCGGCGCAGCGGCGCGGCGAGCACGCCGGCCAGGATCGCCGCCCGGTCCCGCCCGTAGAGTTCGGCGAACCGGGTGCGCAGCGGCATCCCCGCGGTGTGGGTGAGGAGTTGACGGGCCGTCACCACGCCGGTCGGCTGACCGGCGGCGGCCGGCCAGTAGTCGCCGATCGGGACGTCGAGCGGGAGCCGGCCGGCCTGCCAGAGCGCTCCGGCGCAGGGCCAGAGGGCGACCACCTTGGTGACGCTGGCCAGGTCGAAGACGGTGTCCGGCCCCATCTCCAGCCGCCCGTAGGGCCCTTGGCCGAGGACGCCGACGCTGCCGCCGCCCCGCCGGCCGCCGGCGTCGCCGACGGCCCAGACGGCGCCGGAGCCGACCGCGGGCAGCCCGGCGGCGACCAGCCGCGCCAACTCCCCGCCGGGAGCGGCGAGAACGGCCGGCGGGGCGGGCGCCGGAGTGGCTCGCGTCGGCTCGTTCATGCCCTGCTCCCGCCCCCGCGGCCGCCCGTCGGCCGGTCCGCCGGGAGCCTACCCAGCGGGCGCCGGGTCAGACGGCGGGCGCGCCGCCGAACTCCTTGCCGAGGCAGATGCTCTGCGGGTGCTCGCGGTAGATGCCGAACTTCTGGATCGGCGCGTACCCCTCGGAGGAGTAGAGCGCGACGGCCTCGGGCTGCTCGGTGCCGGTCTCCAGGATGAACCTGGTCCGCCCGGCCTCGGCGGCGGTGAGCTCCAGCCGGCGCAGCACCGCCCGGGCGAGGCCGCGGCCGCGGGCGGCGGGGACGACGAACATCCGCTTCAGCTCGGCGTCGCCGTCCCGCAGCCCGTGCGGGCCGGCCTGCTTGGCCCGCCAGCCGCCGCAGGCGACCGGCGCGCCGTCGAGGTAGGCGATCAGGAAGAGACCGGCCGGCGGGTCGAAGTCGTCGAGGTTCATCTCGGTGAGATCGGCGTCGCCGTAGCGGCGGACGTACTCCTGCTGGACCTCCGCCGCGAGGTGCTGGGCGTCCGGGTGGCCGAAGCCGGTGGCGCGGATCTCTATGCGGTCGCCCTTTCCGTCCCGCAGGACGAAGCCGCCCGGGTCGCCCTTCTGGGCCGTGGTGCTCTCCATGACAAGAGAGCCTACGGCCAGGGGTCAGCGGGCCTCGAACCGGGCGACCAGCTCGTCCTTGCCGAACATGCGGGCGGTGTCGACGGCGGACAGCGTGCCGGCCCCGGGGTCGGCACCGCCCTCCAGCAGCGCGGTGACCACGTCGTCGGCGCCCTTGAACACGGCGCCGGCCAGCGGGGTCTGCCCGCGGTCGTTGGCCCGGTCCGGGTCGGCGCCGCGCGCCAGCAGGGCGGCGACGGTGGCGGCGTGCCCGTGGTAGGCGGCGAGCATCAGCAGGGTGTCGCCGCGGTCGTTGCCGAGGTCGGCGGGCGCGCCGGCGTCGACGTAGGCGGCGAGGGTGTCGGTGTCACCGGCCCGGGCGGCGTCGAAGAGCTTGCCGGCGAGTGCGATCACCTCGGCGTCGGGGGCGTCGGCGGGCTGCTGGTTGGCGGCGTCGGTCATGGCGGGCCTTTCTGCTGCGGTCTGAGGTCCCGGTGGCCGGGATTCCTGCGGTGGGTCGCGCCCGTCGCACGGTAACGGCCGGGACGGGTGTGATCCAGCCGACGTCCGGATGGCGGATGACGTCCGGACGCGCGGCGGCCGCGGCACTCCCCCGCACGACACGCGGGCGGGAGGGTTGCGCAGCCGTTCGAGCGAACTTCCCGGCACCCCCGGAAGCTTCCCGCCCGCCCGCCGGGAATGCCTCGCCGCGTCGGACGGAAGCCGCCCGCTGCCCCGATCGGGGGCGGTTCGCATACCTCCGCCCGGCACCCGGAGCGGCATCGGCCGGGGAAACCACCCATTTGCACCGTTCCATCATCTATTACTTTTTGTCACGATTGTGGCACTTTCCGTGACACCGTCCCTGTCCCCCTCCCCGAGGAGCAGAACGTGATCCTCTCGATTTCCGGCATCGTCCTGTTCGGCACCATCGCCTTTCTCTTCTTCCGCCGGGACGGACTAAAGGTCTCCCACGCGATCGTCTGCGCCCTCTTCGGCTTCTACGTGGCCGGCTCCTCCATCGCCCCGAGCATCACCGCCGGCGGCGCGAGCCTGGCCAGCCTGCTCGGCGGCCTCAAGTTCTAGCGCCGCCACTCCCCCGTACGGGCCCGGGCGCGGATCCCACCGCCCCGGGCCCCGTCGTACCGCCGGACCCCAGCCGGACACCCCACCCCTGAACCCGACCGTCCCACTCGCCCGGGGAGCCAAGGAATGCCGATCAACCGCCATCTCAGCCGGGGCCGCGAACTGGCCCGCACGGCCGGCGACCACGCCTCCGACATGTTCGCGCCGCTCACCGTCATCGGGCGCGGGCTGCGCCAACACGTCGCCTGGACCAAGGACCGCTGGCAGGCCACCCCGAAGGAGCGGCGCGGGCCGACGGTCTTCCTGGTCGCCGCGATGCTCCTCGGCATCTACCTGCTGCCGCACGGCCTGCTCTTCGCCCTGGTGGCGCTGATGGCCAGCGCCGCCTGGGCCGGCCGCGCGCCCAAGGCCGCGCCGGCGGCACCCGAACCGGACGTCGCCGACGTCAAGCTGTCCGCCCTGTACGCGGCACTGACCCCCTACCTGGGCGGACCGGAGGAGCTCAGCCCGCTCTACCGCCACGAGGGCAGCTACAAGGACGCCTTCCGGGCGTGGGAGTTCGACGGCGAGGGGCGGCTCTCCCGGCTGGAGCTGGCCTACCCGGCGTACTTCACCGACACCGAGCCGGTCGCCCGGGCCCGGATCGAGCAGGTCGTCCAGGGCAAGGCCGGCCGGGCCCGGGAGTACCGCTTCGACTGGGACGAGGAGTCCAACAAGCTGCGGATCGCCGCCCTCGCCCCGCTGCCCACCGACATCGCGGCGCAGCGCTTCGTCGCCGCGCCGGGCGAGGTCGTCCTGGGCTTCACCGACGAGGACGGCAGCGCCCGCACCATCCCGGTCAGCCAGGGCGGGGCGGTGGTCCAGCAGCCGCCGGTGGTCTGGCGCACCGGGCCGCGCTCGGCCGAGCCGCACCTGCTGGCGCTCGGCGTGACCGGCTACGGCACCTCCAGCCTGATCCGCTCGATCGCTCTCCAGGCGCTCCCGTTCGGCGACCTGGTCGTGATCGACGGCGCGGGCACCGGCGAGCACGCCTGTCTGGTCAACCGGCCCGGCGTGCACACCGTGGAGACCAGCCTGCACGGCGCGCTGGCCGCGCTGGAGTGGGCCGCCCAGGAGACCGAGCGGCGGCTCGCCGCGCTGAACGCCGCCCGGCACGTCGGCGCGGCGCCGCCGGAGGACGTCACCCGGCCGCTCTGGCTGCTGCTCGACCACCCGACCGAGCTGAGCGAGCTCGCCCACGCCGAGGGCCGGCCGGACCCGCAGGACCTGCTGGAGCTGCCGCTGCGGCACGGCCGCGCCGCCCGGGTCACCGTGGTGATCGCCGACGACGTGGAGGCCCGCGACCGGATCACCCCGACCGTCCGGGCCACCACCCGGGCCCGGGTGGTGCTCGGCCCGGCCGGCCCCGAGGAGGGGCACGCCGCACTCGGCGCGCCGCTGGACATCGTGCCCGCCGCACACGCCCCCGCCGGCCGCGGCTACGCCCGGATCGGCAACGGCGCGCCGGTGCGCCTCCAGGTGCCGGCCACCGTCGACCCGCTGGACGAGGAGGCGCCCGCCCAGCTGCGGGACGCGGTGATCGCCCTGCTGCCGCACCGGGACACCCGCACCGAGGCGGCCGCGCCGGTCGACGTCCCGCCGCGCCCGGCCGGCCCGCCCCCGGCGCTCCCGGTCGGACTGGACCCCGAACCCCGGTCGGCCGCGGAGCCGGGCTCCGTGGAGCTGGGCAAGGAACACGCCCCCCTGCGCTTCCGCCCGCTCGCCTGAACGGGCTACCGGGTGAGTCGTCAGGATGACGCCCGCCTCCCGGGCGGACCGCCACCTCGACGACTCACCCTGCACGAACGGGGGCGGCACACCGCTCCGGAACCGGTCCCGGTACGCTCGTGTCGGAAAGGCCGACCGATCACCAGATGTGAAATAGGTGACACCTGGGGTGATATCACCGACCAGATGTGACAAATCGGGCGTCGGTGGGTACAAACAGGGGCGGCACGACAGACGACGCATGTCCCGGGACGGGAATCTTCGTCGGAAGCCGAGCGTTGACCGAACGACGAAGAACAGCGACCACTAGTCCTGTGGGCCATAAGCCCGGGAGGCACGATTCATGAGCGAGCGAGCTCTCCGCGGCACGCGACTCGGGGCCACTAGCTACGAGACCGACCGTGGTATCGATCTGGCTCCCCGCCAGACCGTCGAGTACGCATGTCAGAACGGACACCGATTCGAGGTTCCTTTCTCGGTCGAGGCGGAGATCCCCTCGGCGTGGGAATGCCGCTTCTGCGGCCAGGAAGCCGTACTTCTCGACGGTGACGAGCCGGAGGAGAAGAAGACCAAGCCCACGCGCACCCATTGGGACATGCTGATGGAGCGCCGGACGCGCGAAGAGCTGGAGGAGGTGCTGGCCGAGCGGCTGGCCGTGCTCCGCTCCGGAGGGATGAACCTCGCGGTGCACCCGCGGGACACCCGCAAGAGCGCCTGAGCCCGCCCCCGCCGCCCGGCGGGAGCACGCGAAAAGGGACCCTGGCCACCAGGGTCCCTTTCGCGTTGCCGGGCCCGGGTCACGTCGCCGGGCCCGAGCCGTGCCACCGGGGTCGGGTCACCGGGCCCGGTCGTCGCCGGGCCCGGTCATCGGCTCAGCCGTTGACCTCAGCCGTTGATCGGCGGGCGGTAGGTGGCGTCCGGGCCCTGCGGGCCGGTGCCCGGCTCGACCACCTCGCCCTGGATCACCTTGCCGTCCGGGCGGTGGATCCGCAGCTGCTCCTGCAGCCGCATCGCGTCCGCGAACGGGTCGGTGCCGACGGCGGAGGTGCTGCGCAGCGCCTTCTCGGCGAAGCGCCGCCCCGCCGCCCGCCACAGCGCCCGGGTGGGCGGGAGGAGCAGGGTGAGCGCGAGGACGTCCGAGAGGAAGCCCGGCACGATCAGCAGCAGGCCGGCCAGCACGGTCAGGCTGGTGCCGGTCTGCGGCTGCCGCGGCTTCGGGTCCCGGCTCTGGTCGATCGCCGCCGAGAACGCCTTCAGCCCGGCGCGCTTGATCAGCGAGCCGCCGATCAGCACGCCGGCCAGGAGCAGCAGCGCCACGGTCAGGCCGCCCAGCCACGAGCCCACCTGGACCAGCAGCCAGATCTCCAGCACCAACCACGCGGTGATCAGCAGCGGCAGCACCCGCCGGAGCTTTCCGCGCGGGGCGGGACGGTCGGGGGTAGCTTGCTGGGTCACGGTACGAATCCACTCCATGCGGTGCTCTGCGCGCCGCACGGGAGGTCCGGGCCGGCTACGGCACCACCTGGTCCAACGGTCGGACGCCGGCCGGTGTTCCGGGGCCGGGCCCGCCCCGAGCCGGAGCACCGGACCGGGAGGGCCCGGAGCCGAGCGGGCGGTCCACCGCGCGGTCCACCCCGCGGCCCGGCCGGCGGGTCACCCGGCGGGTCACTCCGCGAGCGGGCGGGTCGGCCGCCGACGGCCGACCAGGACCGCCGCGCCGCAGGCCAGCAGGCCGCCGACGGCGAGCGTCCACTCCGGCACGGCGCCCAGCCGGTCCGCGACCGTGGTGCCGTCGCGCAGCGGGACGACGGCGGACAGCTCGGCGGCGGTCAGCTCCTCGGTGCGCTGCCGCACCGTGCCGTCGGGGGCGATCACGGCGCTGATGCCGCTGGTGGCGGCGATCAGCACGGCCCGGCCGTGCTCCACGGCGCGCAGCCGGGACATCGCGAGCTGCTGCTCGGGCTGGCCGGTCTTGGCGTAGGTGGCGTTGTTGGTCTGGACGACCAGCACCCGGGCGCCCTGGTCGACGGTGTCGCGGACGATCTCGTCGTAGGCGACCTCGAAGCAGATGACGTCGCCGATCCGGGCCGGGCCGAGCTGCATGACGCCGTTGTGGTCGCCGGGGTAGAAGTCGCGGGCGACCCGCTGCAGCCGCGTGATCACCTTCATCAGCTGCGCGCGGAACGGCACGTACTCGCCGAACGGCACCGGGTGCTGCTTGGTGTACGAGACGCCGGGGCCGGTCTTCGGGTCCCAGACGATGCCCTCGTTCTGCACGTGCTGCTCGTCCGGGCCGTCCACCAGGGTGCCGACCAGGGTGGGCACGCCGATCGCCTTCACGGCGTCGTCGATGCGCCGGAAGGCGAGCGGGTCGCTGAACGGGTCGAGGTCGGAGGAGTTCTCCGGCCAGATCACGAGGTCCGGCTTCTCGGCCCTGCCGGCCTTGATGTCGGCGGCGAGCTTCTCGGTGGCGGCGGCGTGGTTGTTGAGGACCATCATCGGGCGGCCGAGGAAGTCCATCCCGGGGTTGGGCACGTTGCCCTGGATCACCGCGACCTTGACGGTGTCGGCCGCCGCCGTGGGCACCGGCACCAGGTAGCCCGCCAGCAGCGCGGCGACCGCGCCGAGCGCGGCCAGCGCGGCGGCCTTCGGCGCCCGGCGGGGCCCGCGCAGCCGCAGCGCCGCCCAGCCGAGCAGCGCGCCGGCCAGCGCGACCGCGAAGGTCACCAGCGGGGCGCCGCCGATCGCGGCCAGCGGCGTGAACGGGGTGGCGGTGTTGGCGAAGGCCAGCCGGCCCCACGGGAAGCCGCCCAGCGGCAGCCGGTCACGGGCCCACTCCTCGGTCACCCAGAGGCAGGCCGCCCAGAGCGGCCAGCCGGGCAGCCGGGAGGTCAGGGCGAGGCCCGAGCCGAGGACGGCCAGGAACAGCGCCTCGATGATCGAGAGCCCGATGGTCGCGTCCCAGCCGACCACCCGCAGCCAGCTCAGCAGCAGCAGGAAGAACGGCAGGCCGAAGGCGAAGCCGGTCCAGGCGGCCTGCCGGAGGGTGCGGCCCCGGGTGAGCAGCGAGAGCGCGGCGACACCGACCAGCGACAGCGGCCAGAGGTCGAACGGCGGGAAGGCGAGCGCGAGCAGCAGCCCGGACAGCACGGCCAGCCCGGTGCGGGGCAGACCGGCGCGGACCTTGGCGCGGGCCCGCGCCCAGCGCCCGCGCGCGGGCGCCTCGTCGGGGCTCTCGGGCGCGGTCCCGGACCGCTCCTGGGTGACGGGCATGGCCACCGGCGCACCATCTCTACTCGGCGCCGCCTCGCGGGGGTACGGGCGGCTGTTCGGACGCTGTCCGAAGAAGGTACCCCGGAAAGACACCCGCCCGTGAGGTGAGGGTGCTCCGGGCCGGATCACCGCGGGTGGTAGCGGACCTCGCCGAACGGCCAGGCCTCGGCGAGCCAGCCGGAGACCGTCCGGTACAGCACGGCGTCCAGCTCGGCCCGGTCGGCGCGGACCCAGGAGCTGACGGCGATGACGGACGGGTCGTCGCGGTCGGGGCAGATGTAGACGCAGCCGACCACGGCCTCGCCCGAGGTCTCCAGGACGGTGTAGGCGAAGCCGCGGCGGTGCCCGAAGTCGTCGGCGTGCCGGCGCAGGTCGGCGAGGTTCTGCTCGGGGGTCATGCCCCCGGCCGGCGGCCAGCCGCCGGTGAAGCCGGCCGTCGCGCGGATGTGGTCGATGCTCGACGTCCAGGCCGCGAGGTCGGACGCGTTGTGCTGCTCGCCGAGGGGCTCCAGACGGAACCCCTCGGCGGTGAGCGTGCGGGGGACGGTGAAGTCGGCGGGTACCAGTTCGGTGCTCATGTGGCTCGACCTAGAGCCGGCGGGCCCGCCGGCTCACCGGGTTCTCACTCCGCGGCGAGGTGGACCGTCCGGCCGCGGACCACGGTGCGCAGGCAGGTCGGGAGCGGGCGGCCGGGGGTGAGGTCGGGCAGGCCGGGGGTGCCGGAGCGCGGGTCGGTGGACCAGCCGGCCACCCGGGAGTCGGGGGCCTGGACGACCAGCTCGTCGGCGGCCCAGATCGCGTAGCTGGCGACCGCGCCGGGGACGAGGACGCCGTCCTGGTCGCGGCCGAGCGCGCGCCAGCCACCCCGGGTGTGAGCGGTGAACGCGGCGCGCACGGAGATCCGGTGCTCCGGGGTCCGGTGGAAGGCGGCCGCCCGGACGGTGCCCCACGGGTCGAGCGGGGTGACCGGGGCGTCCGAGCCGAAGGCCAGCGGGACACCGGCCCGCAGCAGCGCGGCGAAGGGGTTCAGCGCGGCGGCGCGCTCGGCGCCCAGGCGCTGGACGTACATGCCGTCCGGGCCGCCCCAGGCCGCGTCGAAGGCCGGCTGGACGGAGGCGGTCAGACCCAGCTCGGCGAAGGCCGCGATGGACTTGTCGTCCAGCGCCTCGGCGTGCTCGACCCGGTGGCGCAGCGCCCTGACCCGGCCGGCGCCGACCCGCTCACCGGCCGCCCGGACGCCGTCCAGGACGGCGGTGATCGCGGCGTCGCCGATGGCGTGGAAGCCCGCCTGCAGCCCGGCCTCGGTGCAGGCGGCGACGTGGTCGGCGACCTGCTCGGCGCTCAGGTAGGAGGTGCCGGTGTGGCCGGCGTCGGCGTAGGGGGCGTGCAGACAGGCGGTGTGCGAGCCGAGCGCGCCGTCGACGAAGAGGTCGCCGCCGGCGCCGACCGCGCCGAGCCTGGCCGCCGTCTCGATCCCGCCCAACTCGCCCCAGTAGCCGAAGACTTCGGGGCCGTCGTGGTCGGCGGCGAGGGCCAGCAGGGCGGCCAGGTCGGCCTCGGAGGAGATCTCCGGGCCGGCGCACTCGTGCAGCGAGCCGATGCCGAGTTCGGCGGCCCTGGTGAGGGTGGCGCGCTGGGCGCGGCGGCGCTGCTCCGGGGTGAGGTGGGCCAGCGCGGTCCGCCGGACGGCGTGGTGGGCGTCGCGGGTGAGCGGGCCGTCGGCCGAGTGGCCGGGCTGGTCGGCGAGGCCGGCGGTGAGCGCGCGCAGGGCGGTGGTGGCGAGCGCGGAGTGCACGTCGGTGCGGGACAGGTAGACGGCGGCGCCGCCGGCGGCCGCGTCCAGCTCGGCGAGGGTCGGCGGGCGGCCCTCGGGCCAGCCGGTCTCGTCCCAGCCGTGGCCGATGAGCACGCCGCCCGGCTCGTCCTGGGCCGCGACGAAGGCGGCGACGGCGTCCAGCGCGGCGGCGAGCGAGGGGCTGCCGGTCAGGTCGAGGCCGGTGAGCGCCAGCCCGGTGGAGGTGGCGTGCACGTGCGCGTCGACGAAGGCGGGGGTGACCAGCGCGCCGTCCAGCTCGACGATCTCGTCCGCCGTGCCCGCGTACGCCTCGGCGGCGCCGTCGCTGCCGACCCAGGCGACGTGCTCGCCCTCGACGAGCATCGCGGTGGCGAAGGGGTCGGCGGGGCTGTAGACGGCACCGCCGCGCAGCAGGACGGTCCGGAGGGTGCGTTCGGTCATGGGCCTAAGTCTGCACCCCGTCGGACGTGCTCGGAGCTTCGGGGGCACACCGTCGGACACCTGCTCAGAGCTTCGGGGGCCGTGCCTCGTAGGGGGTGGAGAGGACGACGGTGGTGCGGGTGGAGACGCCGGCCGCGCTGCGGATCCGGGCCAGCAGGTCCTCGAGGTCGCCGGGGGCGCCGACGCGGACCTTCAGGATGTAGTTCTCGTCCCCGGCGACGCTGTGGCAGGCCTCGATCTCGGGCAGCCCGGCGAGCCGCTCGGGGGTGTCGTCCGGGGCGCTGGGATCGAAGGGCTTGACCGAGATGAACGCGGTCAGCGCCAGGTCGACGGCGTCCGGGTCGATGATCGCGGTGTAACCGCGGATCACCCCGCGCTGCTCCAGGCGCCGCACCCGCTGGTGCACCGCCGAGGTGGACAGGCCGGTGGCCTTGCCCAGGTCCGTGTAGCTCATCCGGCCGTCCTCGAGGAGCAGCTGGACGATGCGTTGGTCGAGATCCTCCACAAGGCGCAAACCTACCCCGTCGGGGGCGTGGCCGGTGCCACGGGTGGAGCGCGCGGTGGCACGGGTGGTGCCCCGGGGTGCCGGGCGGGCATGTGCCGGGCGAATGTGGCGAAGGACACACCGCGTGCATCACAGTGCACCGGCCTGCAGGGTTATGACCCCGCGTCACAGGGAAGTGCTGGTTGTGGCCCCGGGCGACCACGCCGGGCCCGATCCGAGGGGGATCACCATGCGTGCAACTGACCAGCAGTCGCTGAGCGCCGACGACACCCACGATATGACCGGCCGCGACGACCTCGCGGTCCCGAACGGCCCCGCGCCGGGGGTCGACCCGGGCGAGGCCGACACCTGGGAGATCATCCGGGTGCACTGCCCCGAGTGCCGCCGCCCGATCGCCCTGGTCGGCGACGAGGAGCGGCTGCCGCAGCACGCCGTGCTGCCCACCGCCTGGCACCCCTTCTCCCCCGCGCTCTGCCCGGGCTCGGGCGCGCCGGCGGACGACCTGGCCGAGGTGGAGCCGTCCGAGGAGACCGCGGCGGACGGCCTGGCCGCGCTGCTCGCGCTGCCGGCCGAACTCGACTGGCGGCGGCAGCCGTTCTCGCACGCCGTGGCGCACCGCCCGGTGCGGGTGGCGGCCGGCACTCCGGTCATCCCGCAGCAGCGCGGCCGGCTCGTCCGGCACTGACGACGCGATCCGGCCGGGCGGGCGCCCGGCCGGGACACCGACGGGCGTCACTCCGCACCCTGGAGTGACGCCCGTCGGCCGTTGTGGGGGCCGGGCCCGTCGGCCCGGCCCGTCGGCCCGGCCCTCGGTTCAGGCCCTCGGCTCAGCCCTTGGTGAGGTGGCGGCCGATCACCAGTCGCTGGATCTGGTTGGTGCCCTCGACGATCTGCAGCACCTTGGCCTCGCGCATGTAGCGCTCGGCCGGGAAGTCCTGGGTGTAGCCGTAGCCGCCGAGCACCTGGACGGCGTCGGTGGTCACCCGCATCACGGTGTCGGTGCAGAACAGCTTGGCCATCGCCGCCTCCTTGGAGAACGGCCGGCCCGCGTCGCGCAGGCGCGCGGCGGACAGGTAGAGCGCGCGCCCGGCCTCGATCTGGGTGGCCATGTCGGCGAGCATGAAGGACAGGCCCTGGAAGTCGGCGATCGGCCGGCCGAACTGGCGGCGGGTGCGGGCGTAGTCGACCGCGAGGTCGAGCGCGGCCTGGGCGACGCCGATCGCGCAGGCGGCGATGCCGAGGCGGCCGGAGTCCAGGGCGGCGAGGGCGATCTGGAAGCCCTGGCCCTCGGCGCCGATCAGCCGCTCGCGGGAGACCCGCGCGCCGTCGAAGTGCAGCTGGGCGGTCGGCGAGGACTTCATGCCCATCTTCTGCTCCGGCGGGGCGGCCGAGAGGCCCGGCACCGTCCCGGGCACCAGCAGGCAGCTGATGCCGCGCGGGCCCGGCTCGCCGGTGCGCACCAGGGCGCTGTAGAAGTCCGCCTGCCCGCCGTGGGTGATCCACGCCTTGGTGCCGCTCACCACGTAGTCCTCGCCGTCGAGGTCGGCGCGGGTGCGCAGGGCGGCGGCGTCGGAGCCGGACTGCGGCTCGGACAGGCAGTAGGCACCGAGCTGCTCGCCGGAGAGCATGCCGGGCAGCCACTCGGCCCGCTGCTCGTCGGTGCCGAAGGTGGCGAGCGCGTGGCAGGAGAGGGTGTGCACGCTGACGCCGAGGCCGACCGCCAGCCAGCCAGCCGCCAGCTCCTCCAGGACCTGCAGGTACACCTCGTAGGGCTGGTCGCCGCCGCCGTACTTCTCCTCGTACGGGAGGGAGAGCAGGCCCGCCTCGCCGAGGGTGCGGAAGACCTCGCGGGGGAAGCGGCCGACGGCCTCGTCCTCCGCCGCGCGCGGCTGGAGCTCGCGCTGGACCAGCTCCCGGGTGAGGCTCAGCAGCTCGCGGGCCTCCTCGGTCGGCAGCTGGCGGTCCACGGCTTTCGCAGGGGAGGGGGTCATGGCGGCTCGTCGCCTCCTCGTTCGGGCGGCGGACCCTGGTGTGTCGGGCCCGACGCGGGGTGTGGCAGGTCGGCCCGACCGGCACCGGGTTGCGGTGAACGGCCGTTCACGTACGTGGCGATGCGAGTATGCCCGATCCCGGCGCCGCCGTCACGACCTGCGAAGAATCACTGTCCGTATCGGCGTGCGGGCCACCGTAGGGTGGCCGTTGTGGCTCCTTCCGAAACCTCCGAATCCTCGTCCGGCGCGGGAACGGGCGTTCCCGTTCCGGCGCCCGCCGCGGACCTGACCGCACCCGCCGCGGACCTGACCGCGTTCGCCGCGGAGCTGAGCGCGCTGGCGCCGTCCTGCGGACCGGTGCGGCTGGTCGCGGTGGACGGGCACGCCGGGTCGGGCAAGACCACCTTCGCGGGCCGGCTGGCCGCCGTGCTCGGCGGCGCGCCGGTGGTCCACCTGGACGACCTCGCCACCCACGCCGAGCCCTTCGGCTGGACCGAGCGGCTGCGCGACCAGGTGCTGGAACCGCTGGCGGCCGGCCGGGACGCCGAGTACCGGGTGTACGACTGGACGCTGCGCCGGTTCGCCTCGACGGCCGCGGTGCCGCTCGCGCCGGTGGTCCTGGTGGAGGGGGTCGGCGCCGGGCGGCGCGCGGTGCGGCCGTGGCTCGCCCGGCTGGTCTGGATGGAGCTCGCGGCCGAGGACGCGCGGCGGCGCGGCGAGGAGCGGGACGGGCCCGCGCTGGCGGAGTTCTGGGAGGGCTGGGCGCGGGCCGAATCCGCGCATTTCGCCGCCGACCCGAGCCGCCCGTACGCCGGGACGACGGTGGACGGGGTGACCGGCCGGATCTCGCCGAACACGGTCGGTGAACCTTCAACAAGCGCTTGACCTGCGACGTTGTCACGAATTAGGTTCGGACCAGTTGCCGAACCCACTGATCGCGCAACCAAGGACACGGCACCCCCGGCTTGTTCCCCCGTGAGCCGGGGGTGTCGTCCTCTTCCCGGGCGGGCGGCCCCTCCGCCGCCGATCGCGGCCGACTCCGCGCGGCACCCTTCCGGATCAGCGCCACGCCGGTACGATTTCTGGAGGCGCACAGGCGCCCCGGGGGCTTCCGACCACCGGCCGGCTACTCCGCAGACCGATCCGCCGGCCGAGCCCCGTGGCACACCGCGGGGGGCGTGTAGTGACGACGGTGGACAGTTCCGACAGCAACAACGCGGGCGGACCGGCCCCCAACCGGCTCGCCGACCGCGCCTGGCTGCGCGCCATGGACGCCTACACGGCGGGGGCGTACGCCCGCGCGGAGGAGGAGTTCCGCGCGGCCGTCCGGCTGGACCCCGGCATGGCCGACGCCTGGCTCGGCCTGCACGCCCTGCGCAGCGACACCTCGGGCGCGCTGCTCGCGATGTACCGCCATCAGAAACGTTTCGGCGAACAGCGCAGACGCCACCGCAGGCCGCTCAGTTCCTGGTACTGGCTGGGCTGGTGGGTCCAGCCGGTGCTGGAGGACACCCGCGACCTCGCCCTGGCCCACGCCTCGCACTGGCTGGACGGCCGCCATCTCGCCGAGCTCGACCAGGCGTTGGAGCAGTGCCCGGACCCGGCCGACGACCCGTCGGCGCGCTTCCTGCACGCCTGCCGCTCCTACCTGCTGAAGGACTGGGAGCAGCTGATCCGGGACACCGACCGGCTGCTGGACGACCCCCTGCTCGGCATCGAGGCCGGACTGTTCGCCGGCATGGCCCGGGTGCGGCTGGACATGTGCGCGCAGGCCCAGGCGCCGCTGGCCGCCTCGCTGGCCCGCTGCCGCTCCGAGCAGCCGCAGCGCAAGGAGCTCCGGTACTGGCTGGCCCGGGCGTACGAGGGGGCCGGGCGCAGCGCCGCCGCGTTACCGCTCTACCGCGCGGTGCACCGGGCCGATCCGGCGTTCATGGACACCGCGGCGCGGCTCGCGGCGATCTCGGCCGAGGACGGCCTGGTCGACGGGCTGCTGGACACCCTGGCCGCCGGGGGCCGCCCGGCGGGGGCGGCGGCCGGCGAGGAAGGCCTCGGCGACGAAAGCCTCGGCGAGGAAGGCTTCGGTGCCGGGGGCTTCGGCGCCGAGGAGGCGGACGCCGTGGGCGCGGAGGCCTCGGCGTCGGGGGCCACCGCCATCGGAGCCCTCGATGCCGAGGCGTTCCCGGACGACGCGTTCCCGGACGACGCGTTCCCGGACGACGCGTTCCTGGCCGACGCCCTCCCCGCCGACGGCGCCGGGCCGCCGGACCCCGCCGACCCCGGTGACCTCGCCGACCTCGCCGATCCCGCCGACTCCGCCGATTCCGCCGGTGACGACCCGGCGGAGGCCCTCCCCGGTCCGGCGCGCCGGGACGGGACGGCCCAGGGCAAGGCGCCCCGGACGGGGACCGATCCGGGTGACCCGCCCCTGGAGGAACCCGCGGAGAGCCCGGGCGACGGCCGCACCCCCGGGCCGCCGCTGGCCGCGGGCGAGCGCACCGGCCCGGCCGGCCCGCCCGCGCTGCCCGCCCCCGTCGCCGGGCCGGCGCCGGCCCGCGGCCTGGCCCTGCCCCGGGTGGCGAACGCCTTCGCGCCCGCCGAACACGAGGACGGCGCACAGGAGTTGGACGAGGCGCTGGCCGAACTCGCCCGGATGGTCGGACTGGAGCCGGTCAAGCGGCAGGTCCGGGCGCTCTCCGCGCAGCTGCGGATGTCCCGGCTGCGGGCGGCGCAGGGCCTGCCGGTCCAGCCGCCCAAGCGCCACTTCGTCTTCTCCGGCCCCTCCGGCACCGGCAAGACCACTGTGGCCCGCATCCTCGGCCGGGTCTTCCACGCCCTCGGCCTGCTCTCCGGCGACCACCTGGTCGAGGCCCAACGCGCCGACCTGGTGGGCGAGTTCCTCGGCCAGACGGCGGTCAAGGCGAACGACCTGATCGACTCCGCGCTGGACGGCGTGCTCTTCATCGACGAGGCGTACAGCCTCTCCAACTCCGGCTACAGCAAGGGCGACGCGTACGGCGACGAGGCGCTGCAGGTGCTGCTGAAGCGGGCCGAGGACAACCGCGACCGGCTGGTGGTGATCCTGGCCGGCTACCCGGAGGGCATGAGCCGGCTGCTCGCCACCAACCCCGGCCTCAACTCCCGCTTCACCACCCGGGTCGACTTCCCCAGCTACCGCCCCGGCGAGCTGACCGCGATCGGCGCGGCGCTGGCCGGCCGGGACGGCGACGACTGGGACGAGGACGCCGCCGAGGAGCTCGCCAGCATCTGCACCCACGTGGTCCGCGAGGGCTGGATCGACGAGCTCGGCAACGGCCGGTTCATCCGCACCCTGTACGAGAAGTCCTGCGCCTACCGGGACCTGCGGCTCTCGCTGCTGCGCGAGCCGCCGGGCCGCGAGGACCTGGCCACGCTGCGGCTGCCGGACCTCGTCCAGGCGTACGGGGAACTCATCGACGGCCGGGGCTGACCGGCCGGCCACCCGTCCCGGAGCCGCCCCGGACCGGCCGGCCCGGACCCGAGGCGCCCCGGAGCGGCCGGCCCGGACCCGAGGCGCCCCGGAGCGGTGGCTCGCAGCGGTGGCGGGGAGCGCCGGCCCGCAGCGGCTGCCGTCCGTCCGCCGGCC
>NZ_JBHXTG010000053.1:0-67079 GCF_042677465.1 Kitasatospora sp. NPDC127111 | reverse complement strand
GCGTACGAGGCACCGCCGCCGCCGTGCACGTGCAGGTCCACGAACCCGGGCACCACCGTGTACCCGGTCAGGTCCAGGTCACCCGGTTCGGTGGCCCCGCCCAGCCCGGCGATCCGGGAGCCCTCGACCACGAGCCGGCCCGCCTCCACCACCCCGTCGGGCAGCACCAGCCGCGCACCGGCCAGGGCGGTACGCCGCGCCCGGTACCTGGGCGCCACCGGTCCGGTTCTCGGGACAGTCATGCGGACACCTCCGGAACTGCTCTGCGCCACCGCAGAAGCGTGAGTGAAACTGATTGATGAACACCCGTAACAGTCATCTTCGGACACGGCCTCCCGACCTGGCCGACCGCCCCCGGCCGCCCCACTCACTGGTACCCAGGCGAGTCGCCCGTCGACCCGGCTAGACTCGGGCCATGCTCAAAGCTGATCGCGCCGCCCGCATCCTCACGCACGTCACCGAGGCGGGGAGCGCCGATGTGCACGCCCTCGCCGAGCTGCTGGGCGTCTCGACCGCGACCGTGCGCCGGGATCTCCAGGAACTGCACGAGCAGGGGCTGCTGCACCGCACCCGGGGCGGCGCCGTCACCGGGTCGGTCAACCTCGAACTTCCGCTGCGCCACCGGAGCGAGAAGCAGCGCGAGGAGAAGCGCCGGATCGCCCAGGCGGCGGCCGAACTGGTGCCGGACGGCGCGGTGGTGGGTCTCAGCGGCGGCACCACCACCAGCGAGCTGGCCCGGGTGCTGGCCGAGCGCAGCGGCATCACCGTCGTCACCAACGCCGTGAACATCGCGGCCGACCTCATCGTCCGCCCCGAGGTGCGCCTGGTGGTGATCGGCGGCATCGCGCGCACGGCCAGCTACGAGCTGGTCGGCCCGGCCGCCGACCGGATGCTCTCGCAGTACCACCTGGACATCGCCTTCATCGGGGTGGACGGCCTGACGGCGGAGGAGGGCTGCACCACGCACGACGAGATGGAGGCCCAGACCGACCGCGCGTTCCTGCGCAGCAGCGCCCGGTCGGTCGTCCTGGCCGACAGCACCAAGGCCGGCAAGGTCACCTTCGCGCGGATCTGTCCGCTCTCCGAGGTGCACGACCTGGTGACGGACGACGGGCTGACGGACGCCCAGCACAAGGCGTTCGCCAACTGTGGCGTCCGGGTCCACCGGGCCTGAGCGGGCACGTCCGGCACCTCCCGCACGTCAGGCACCTCAGCAGCTCAGCACGTCGGCTGGTCAGCAGGTCAGGCCCGCGGGCTTGCCTGCGGGCCTGGTACGCACGATCCGCCCGCTGGTCGGCCCCGCCCCGGTGGTGCGCCCGGGCGTCCGGCAGGATGGCTGCGGGGCGGGGGCCGCACGGGTGCCCGGGAGAACGGGGAGACGGTGGGCCGATGAGGCGTCTGGCGATGGTGACGGCGGCCGGTGTCCTGGCCGGTTCGGTGGCGGTGGCCGGCTGCGGCAGCGTCCGCTCGGACGGGACCGGGACCGGGACCGGGGCCACGGCGGGCGGCGGCGAGACGGCCGCACCGACCGCGTCCGCCCCCACCGCCGCCGGCACGGGCGCGCCCGACCGCGCCGAGCAGGCCCGCGAGCGCGTCGCCGAGCACGACCGGCTGTTCCCCGAGGTGGCGGCCCTCGGCTGCGCGTCCGCCAAGGCGGGCCCCTCCGCCACCGGAACGGGAAGCGCCGTCCCGGTCGACCCGGAGGCGGCCAAGCACGCCGAGAACAGCGTGTACAAGCAGCAGGCCGCGCTGACCCCCGAGGGCCGCTGCCGCGGCGAGGCCCACAGCGCGCGGATCGCCGCCGCCCTCAGGGCCCGCGTCGGCAGGGCGCCGCTGCGCGAGGACGACGTCGCCGGGCTGTTGGAGTCGCTCGGCTACCCCCGGCTCGGCACCACGGTCACCACCTTCGGCGACGACCTCGTCTTCGACCTGTTCGTCCCCGGCACCGGCCCCTGCGTCAGCGGCCGGCTCACCGCCTCCACCGTGAAGGTCGAGACCCACGGCGCCTACCTGGAGGGCGGCTGCACCGAGCCGAGGGGCGGCCACTGAGGCCCGCGTCCTGACGGGCGGGCGGGCGGGCCGCCGGAGGAGCCGCCGCCCGCGACCTCACGCCGCCGCCGTTCGCCTTCGAGCCGCTCCCGCGGCTGGTCAACACCCTGCTCGCGTACACCCCGATCGGGTGGTTTCTCCACCACCGGCCCGCCCACCCCGGCCGGATCGTCCCCTTCCGCACACCGCTCTCGGACGCCGTCCTCGCTCCCGTGTTCGCGCTGCTCGCGGTGGTGGCGGCCCTCGCTCCGCTCGTCCTGCTCGCCCGCGGCGCGTTCCTCGGCTCCGGGATCCACGACCGCGCCCGCAGGCTGCCGCGCCGCCGCCAAGCCCGCCGCGGGCCGGCGCGGGCCGGCGCGGGCGCCCTCAGTGCCCGCCCCAACCACCCTACTCCTCGGGCGACTTGGTGCCGGCGCTTACCACGGTCGACCGGCCGCGCGGGGCGGTTTTCCGTGGAGTCCCCCCTGATGGGCGAACTGGGCGCGGGCATTGGATCGGTGAGCCCGGGGCGCGGTAGACCTGGTGCCGGCACCACCCGGCGGCCGGCGAAGCGCAGGCCCCCGCCGGCGTGCGCGTGCCCACCTGTCGTCCGTAACTTTCCGATCGTTTGAGGATGCTGATGCTTCGTGCAGGATCGTCACCCAGAGGCAGGCGCTCCGCTCCAGTCCTGGTGTGGCTGCTGCCCACGGTGGTGACGGCGGCGACCGCCGTCGTCGCCGCGGCGGTGGCCTCCACCGGTGCCCGGGCCGAGGTCGTCTGGTGCGGGGTGGTGGGCACCGCGGCGGTGGCCGTGGTGGCCGGCGAGGCGGCGCGCCGTGGGCGCGCGCTGGTCGCCATGCGCGCACGGAGTGCCCGGCTGGAGAACGACCTGCTCGCCCGGCTGGCCCGGCAGGAGTCCGAGACCGATCGGCTCGCCCGCGAGCAGCTGCCCGAGGCCGTGGCCACGCTCCAGCGCGGCGAGCCCGTCGGGGAGGTGCTGCGGAAGTACGAGACCCAGGACGCCATCGTCGGCCCGCAGTTCGAGGCCTCCCGGCAGGCCGTCCTGCGCACCGTGCTGGAGGCCGTCGACAACGAGGAGGCCATGCGCGAGTCCGCGCAGCGGGCCTTCGTGAACATCGCCCGCCGCGTGCAGGCGATCGTCCACCGGCAGGCCCAGGACCTGCGGGCGATGGAGGACCGGCACGGCACCGACCCGGCCGTCTTCGACGACCTGCTGACCCTCGACCACGGCAACGCGCTCATCGGCCGCCTCGCCGACAGCATCGCCGTCCTCGGCGGCGCCCGCCCGGGCCGCCAGTGGAGCCGGGCGGTGCCGCTGTACAGCGTGCTGCGCGGTGGCATGTCCCGCATCCTGGAGTACCGCCGGGTCGAGCTGCACCCGGTGTCCGGGGTCGCGGTGGTCGGGCCCGCCGTCGAGCCGCTGATCCACGCGGTGGCCGAACTGCTCGACAACGCCACCCGCTACTCCCCGCCGCAGACCAGCGTGCACCTGACCGCCGTCGAGGTGCAGACCGGGATCGCGATCGAGATCGAGGACGGCGGCCTCAGCCTCAGCGAGGAGGGCCGGGCCCGCGCCGAGCGGATGCTCCGGGAGGCACAGGCCGGCATCGACCTCAACGACCTCGGCGAGACGCCCCGCCTCGGCCTGGCCGTGGTCGGCCGGCTGGCGCAGGCTTACGGCTTCAAGGTCTCGCTGCGGCACTCCGCGTACGGCGGGGTGCGCGCGGTGCTGATCGTGCCGCAGGAGTACATCACCACCGCCCCGGCCACCGGCCGCGCCCACGGCATCGGCATCACCGCCGGGCCCCGCCCCGAGGGCGACGGCCGCCCCGCGGGCGAGTCGGCGGCGGAGAGCGCCGCCCGGTTCGCCGGTTCCGCCCGGCGGCGGGCCGGCGGGCCGCAGCCCTGGGGGGCGCGCGGCGTTCCCACCGCCTCGGGGCCGTCGCGCGGCTCGGCGCGCGGGTCGTCGTACCGGTCCTCGGCCGGCTCCTCGTACGGGTCGTCCTCCGGTTCATCCTCCGGTTCGTCCTACGGGTCGTCCTCGGGCTCGTCGTACGGGTCCGCCACCAGTTCGTCCTCGGGCTCGTCGTACGGCGTCTCCGCGGCCTCCGGTGCCCGGCCCGCGCCGGAGCCGGGCGAGGACGACCTCCCGATCGTCACCGAGTGGACCGCCAACGGTCTGCCGCAGCGCCGCCGCCACGCCGCGCCCTACCGCGGCGCCGCCTCCCGGGCCGCCGCGGCACCGGAGCCGGCCCGGGAGCCGGTCGAGCCGGGGCTGTGGCTCGCCGCGTTCACCGAGGCAGTGAACGGCCAGACCCCGTCCACCGGCGAGGGCGGTCACCCCAGCGAAGAGCAGGCAGAGAAGGGCGAGCAGTGATTCAGCAGCGCACCAACATGGACTGGATGCTCAAGGACCTCGCGGACAGCGTCCCGTTCACCCGGCAGGTCATCGTGCTCTCCGCCGACGGCCTGCGGATGGCGCAGCACGGCGGCGAGACGGACACCGCCGACCGGCTCGCCGCCGCCTGCGCCGGGCTGCAGAGCCTGGCGGCCGCCGTCGGCAACGAGTTCCCGCACGGCGACGGCCGGATGAGACTGGTCGTCATCGAGATGGGCGGCGGTTTCTTCTACCTGATGGCGGCGGGTGCCCGCGCCTACCTCGCCGTGCTCGCCGACGACGGCGTCGACGCCGGTCTGATGGGCCAGCGGATGCGTGACCTGGTCGCCCGGATCGGCGAGCACCTCACCACGCCGCCGCGCAACGGCGGGCAGGTCGCATGAACTCAACCGACCGGGACTGGGACGACGGGACCGACCCCGAGCGGCTCTACGTGATCACCCGCGGCCGGAGCGGCCTGCCCGAGCAGACCACCTTCGACCTGGTGACCCTGATCGTCTCCCGGGCGGAGCCGGCCCCGACCATGCAGCCCGAGCACGCGGCGATCCTGCGGATCTGCGGTTCGCCGCTGTCCGTCGCGGAGATCTCCGCCTACCTCGGACTGCCGGTGAGCGTCGTCACCGTCCTGCTCGCCGACCTGCTCGACGAGCACCAGATCGAAGCCCGCGCCTGCGTCCCGCAGGCGATCCTCCCCGACCGCGCCCTGTTGGAGGCGGTGATGCATGGACTCCAGAAACTGTGACACCGTGACGGGGCCGCGGACGGCGGACCTGCTGCCGGACACGGCCGCCATGGCGGTCAAGGTGGTGATCGTGGGCGGCTTCGGCGTCGGCAAGACCACGATGGTCGGCTCGGTCAGCGAGATCCGTCCGCTGACCACCGAGGAGACGATGACCCAGGCGGGTGTCGGCGTCGACGACCTCGCCGGGATCGAACGCAAGACCTCGACCACCGTGGCGATGGACTTCGGCCGGATCAGCATCAACGCGGAACTGGTGCTGTACCTGTTCGGCACGCCCGGGCAGGAGCGGTTCTGGTTCCTCTGGAACGGTCTGTTCGAGGGCGCCCTCGGCGCGGTCGTGCTGGTCGACACCCGGCGCCTGGAGGTCAGCTTCGAGGTGATCGGCCGGCTGGAGGACCGCGGCGTGCCGTTCGTCGTCGCCGTCAACACCTTCCCCGAGTCGCCGAGTTACCCGACCGAGGAGCTGCGCGCGGCGCTCGACCTGCCGGTCGAGGTGCCGATCGTCGCCTGCGACGCCCGGTCCCGGGAGTCCAGCCGGGACGTCCTGCTCGCGCTGATGCACCACCTGTACAACCTCTCGGCCCAGCCCGCGCGGTGACCCCGACCCACCCCCGGGCCGCCGTCCGGCCGCCGTACCGTTCCCGCTGCGTGAGGACCGGCGTTCGCGCCGGCCTCCGCGCGCCGACCCCGGAGACACCGTGACCACCCCGTTCACCGACGACGCCTCCCCCACCCCGCCGCCCGGCTGCCCCGCCCACGGACTCGACGCCGCGGATCCCGACGGCCCCGAACGCCGGAGCCCCGGCGGCCTCGGCCTCGCCGCCGAGGGCCTGCGGCGGATCTACGGGCCCGAGGCCGAGGCCGACCCGGCCGGCCTGTACGAGAAGCTGCGCGCCGAACACGGCGAGGTGGCCCCCGTCCTGCTGCACGGCGACCTCCCCGCCTGGCTGATCCTCGGCCACTCGGCGAACCTCACCGCGATGCGCACGCCCTCGCGCTTCTCCCGGGACTCCCGCCGCTGGACGGCGTTCCAGGAGGGCCTCGTCGCCCCCGACTCCCCGCTGATGCCGGTGATCGCCTGGCAGCCGCTGTGCGTGTTCGCCGACGGCGCCGAGCACAAGCGCCTGCGCGGCGCCGTGACCGACAGCCTCAACCGCTTCGACCGGCGCGGCATCCGGCGTCACGTCACCCGTTTCACCGACCAGCTGATCGCCGACTTCGGCCCCACCGGCCGGGCCGACCTGATCTCCCAGTTCGCCGAGCACCTGCCGATGCTCGTGATGACCCAGCTGGTCGGCATGCCCGAGGAGTACGGGCCCCGCCTGGTCGACGCCGCCCGCGACCTGATGAAGGGCACCGAGACGGCCATCGCCAGCAACGACTACGTCGTCGCGTCGCTGCGCCGGATGATGGACCGCAAGCGGGAGTCGCCCGGCAGCGACCTCGTGTCCTGGCTGATGCAGCACCACGCCGAGCTCACCGACGACGAGGTGCTGGAGCACCTGCGGGTGGTGCTGCTCGCCGCGAACGAGACGACGGTCAACCTGATCGCGGACACCCTGAAGATGGTCCTCACCGACGTCCGCTTCCGGGCCCATCTGTCCGGCGGCCACATGACCCTGCCCGACGCCCTGGACCAGGTCCTCTGGGACTCCGCGCCGATGTCGCTGGTCGCGGGCCGCTGGGCGACCGGCGACACCGAGCTCGGCGGGCAGCAGATCAGGACGGGCGACATGCTGCTCCTCGGCCTCGCCGCCGGCAACGTCGACCCGGTCGTCCGCCCCGACCTCAACACGCCGCTCCACGGCAACCGGTCCCACCTCGCCTTCGGCGGCGGCCCGCACGAGTGCCCCGGCCAGGACATCGGCCGGGCCATCGCGGAGACCGGCATCGACCTCCTGCTGACCCGCCTGCCGGACCTCCGACTCGCCGTCCCCGAGGAGGAGTTGAGCTGGACCTCGGCCTGGATCTCGCGCCACCTGGTCGCCCTCCCGGTCGAGTTCACCCCGCGTGCCGCTCCCCCGGCCGACCCGCCCGCGGCCGCGCCGCCCGCCCCCGCCACACCGCCCGCCCCGCGGGCCGCACCCCCCGCCGGCCCGGCCCCCGCCGCGCCCGCCGGCGCGCCGGCCACCACGCCCGCCGCCGCCGTTCCCGTCCCCCGGCAGCGCCGCCGCCGCTGGTGGCGGACGCTCACGGGCCTGCTCCGGCGCTGACGGCGGCGAGGGCAGCCGCCGTACCACCGCCCCGCGGCCTCCGGGCCGCGGGGCGGTCCCGTCCGGCCGCGCGACGCCGCTCCCGGCGACCGGGGCGGGCCCGGCTCACCCCCTGGCGGGCCCCGTCACGGCCGCGGGTGCCCGTTTCGACGACGGGAACCGGACGACGCCGTGGATCAGCATCGCGCACCCGAGGGTGAAGGCGTACCCGCCGGACCGGAGGACCTCGAAGTGGCCGTCGGTCCGAAGGACCACGTACAGCACCCACAGGCCGGTGTTGAGGACGGCGGCGAGGGCGTGCACGTACCGGGGCCAGCGCGGCACCGGGCCCGTACGGCCGCGGCGCGCGAGGAACAACGCCGCGGTGCAGGTGCCGACGGCGAACGCGGCGGCCACGACGAACGGCCAGGAGCCCTGGGGCATGCTGGTCAGGGCGACCGTCGACCCTTCGACCGGTGGCAGGACCATGGCGAGCGTCAGTGCGACGATGGCCGTCCAGAAGGGGAAGGTGGCACGGTCGCGGGCCGGCGGGACCGCGGTCGCGGGCGGTGTGGCGGGCACGGCGGGTACCACCGAGGGCGGCGGCGGGGCCGACGGCGGCGCGGCCGCGGGCGCCGGCGGGGTGGTCACGGTGACGGGCATCGGGGCGGGCGCGGCGAGGCCGGCGGCGGGCGACGGGCCGGCGACCGGTGCGAGCGGCCAGGTGGCGCTCGGGGTGACGACCTGGGTGGGCGGGTGGCCCTCGGCCGGCACCAGGGCGAGTTCCTCGATGAGCTCGGTCACCGACGGGCGCCGTTCGGGCTCCTTGGCCAGGCAGCGCGCGACGATCTCCAGGCCCTGCGGCGGAAGCCGGGAGAGGTCCGGTTCCTCGTACGCGATACGGAAGTTGAGCACCTGGGCCGAGCCCGTCCCGAAGGGGCCGGTGCCGGTGGCGGCGTAGGCCAGCACGGCCCCGAGGGCGAACACGTCGGTGGCCGGTGTGACGGGCCTGCCCAGGAGCTGTTCGGGGGCCATGAAACCGGGGGTGCCCACGATCATCCCGGTGCGGGTGAGCGCGGTCGCCTCGACGGCCACGGAGATCCCGAAGTCGACGACGCGGGGGCCGTCCGGGGCGATCAGCACGTTGGACGGCTTGAGGTCCCGGTGGACCAGATCGGCCGCGTGGACGGCCTCCAGCGCCTCGGCGAGGCCCGCACCCAAGGCCCGCACCGACTCCACCGGCCACGGCCCGTTCGCCGCGACGGCCTCGTCCAGGGGCGGTCCGGGGACGTAGGCGGTGGCGAGCCACGGCGTCGGGCCGTCGGGATCGGCGTCCACCAGGGCGGCCGTGAAGAACCCGGTGACCCTCCGGGCGGCGGCCACCTCGTGGGCGAACCGGCGGCGGAAGCCCGGGTCCTGGGCGAGTTCGGGCCGCACCACCTTCACCGCGACCAGCCGCCCGCTGGGCGACTGCCCCAGGTAGACCTGACCCATCCCGCCGCCGCCCAGGCGCCCGGTGATCCGGTACCGCCCGACCTGCCGCGGATCGGCCGGTTGCAGCTCGTCCACCAGGCTCTCCCCTCGCCCCACGTGCGTCCCGCTCGGCGTGATTACACACCCAACGCGCCCGCCCCCGCAGCCGCTTGCTCACAATCCGCAGCCGGCACGCCCGGCACGGCGCTGCCCGGTGCGGCACGAGCCGACCGGGGCGGGCTCAGCCGCGGTCGGTGCGGTGCAGCACCAGCCCGCGGGTGGCGCGGGCGAGTTCGGCGGCGGCGTCCGGGGTGAGGCCGTTGGCCTCGACGACGACGAGGCCGATGCTGCCGCCGTCGACCCAGCTGCAACCGACCAGATCCTCCTCGGACTCACTGGTGAAGGAGATGCAGCGCATCGAGCCGCCGTACGGGCCGGGGTCGGTGGCCCAGATGACGTGGATCCGCGCGGAGGCGCTGGCCAGGCCCTGCTCGTAGGTGCCCAGGACGTCGGCGGGCAGGCCGTGGAGGTCGCCCACGGCGCCCGCGACGGCGAGTTTGGCGGTGTTCGTGGCCTCGCTGCCGTAGGCGAACCCGAAGGTCTGGAGGCCGTCCCGCGCCCACGCCGCGGCGAGGCCGTCGGCGTAGGCGTTGCCGTCGGAGTAGTAGAGCCGCTCCCACTGGCGGAAGGTCAGCGGCGCCGAGGCCTCGTACCTCGGGTAGTCCCGGTACTGGGCGCCGGACCAGACGACGGCGCCGGTCACCGACCCCGCGAGCACGAGGGCGGCCAGCGCCGGGACCACCTTCTCCCGTGCGGAGTACGGGGGCACCGCGGGCAGCGGGGGAAGCTTCGGGGCGTCCGGTGCCGCTGCCCCGGGTGTGCCCGGGCCGACCCGCCCCCGGCGGCGGGCGCCGGCCAGCAGGCGGCGGAGCAGCACGAGGGGCAGCACGAACGGCGGGACCAGCAGGGCGAGCGACCAGCCGGGCCAGCGGAAGGCCGGGACGGCGAGGACCGCCAGCCCGAGCCCCGCCGCGAGGGCCAGCCCAGTGCTCAACGGCGCCCGCACCAGCGGCCGCAGCAACCGGCCGCCGGGGCGGGCGAGCGCCGCCAGGGTCTCCGCGCGGACGGCCCGGCGCTCGTCCCGCCGTGACAGGAGGTCGGCCTCGTCCGGCGGGGCCGCCAGGGCCAGGCGCGCGTCGTGACGCTGGATCCGGGCCGCGGAGGGCGGCTTGGGCGCGGTGCCGAGTTTACCGGCGGCCAGCTCGGCGATCCGCCGCGCCTGCGCCGATTCCGGGGCCGACGACGCCAGCCGGTCGGCGAGTTCGAAGCCGTGCCGGTACCGTCCGGGCCGCCGGTCGGCGTCGCTCTCCAGGCAGTGTTCCGCATAGGCGGCGAGCAGGTCGAGGTCCTCGGGCAGCGCCGCGAGGCCCTCGTAGTAGACGGCGGCGGCCAGGTCGTCGTGGTCGTCGTCGTCCTCCTCCCGGTGGGCCCGCGCCAGCAGCAGGTAGAGCGCGCTGTCCGGGCCACCCGCGGCCAGCGCCTCGCGGGCCTCCCGGCGAGCACCCTCCAGGTCACCGGCGCGGAGCCGTTCGGCGATCTGCTCGGACGAGGCCGTTGGCGCCGCGCCCTGCTCCGTGTGCATCTGTCCTGTCCTGCTTTCGGGGTGCGTACCGGTACGTCGGGCGCCCATGATCGCGTCCCGCGTCCTCGCTGGTCAACGCCGTTCCCACGGCCTGGCGCGCCGCACCCCGAGCGGGGTCCGCCCTTGGGTACCGTCACCGGCTGTGGAGGAGATCCGACGGTCCGTCAGCGTCCCCGCCGTGCAGCCGGAGTCGCCCGTGCGGCGGCCGGCACCCCGGGCCGGGGCCGGCGGGGAACCGGAACAGGTCTGGTACGCGGCGTACGGCTCGAACATGCATGCCGAGCAGCTGGCCCGCTACCTCCTCGGGGGCCGGCCGCCGGGCGGCGTGCGCACCTACCCGGGGTGCCGGGACGGCGGGCTGCCGACGCGGACCGTGCCGCTGCTGCTGCCCGGCTCGCTGTACTTCGCGCTGGAGTCGGCGGTCTGGGGCGGCGGCATGGCCTTCTACGACCCGGCCGCGGCCGGCGAACTGCCCGCCCGGGCCTACCTGCTCTCCGCCGGGCAGTTCAGTGACATCGCGGCGCAGGAGATGCACCGCGAGCCGGAGCGGGACCTCCCGCTGGCCGGCGTCCTCGCCGCCGGACGGGAGCAACTCGGGCCCGGACGCTACGAGACCCTGCTCTGCCCGGGCACCCTCGACGGCGTGCCGGTGCTGACGTTCACCGCTCCCTGGGACCCGGCCGCCGCCGAGCTGAACGCTCCGCGCGCCGCGTACCTGCGGAACCTCGCCGCCGGCCTGGTCGACGCCCACGGCTGGACCCTGCGGCAGGCGGCCGGGTACCTGAGCAGCCGCCCGGGCGCGGCCGGGCACTGGACGGCGGCCGCACTCCTGCGGGAGCTGGACGGCACGGTGGGACCGGCGGGGCCGCCCGGCTGAGCGGGAGCCACGTGCGGTCGGCCCGTCGGGGCCGCGCGGCTGAGCGGAAGCCGCGTGCGGTCGGCCCGTCAGGGCCGCGCGGACACCGGCCTCGACGGCGGGCATCTCGGCGGGGTCCGCGGAGATCCGGGCACCCCTGGGCGCACGTCCACGGTGCACGGACTCCTCCGCGGCTTCAGGGCTGGACTCCCGGGTGCGGGGAGACCTTCGGCGAGCACGAGCAAGCCGGCTCGCCGCCCGTTTCCGAATGCGGCCCGGACGTGCCCGGCGACCCGGCCCCGGCCGACGACGGCGCGCGCTTCGCCGCCGTCGTGCCGGAGGGCCTGGTCCCACGGGCGGCGCGCTACTCGGCGACGGTCAGCACGACCTTGCCGGTCACCCGTCCGGTGCCGCCCAGCTCGTGGCCCTTCGCGGCCTGGGCGAGCGGGAACACCGCCTCGATCACGGGCCGCAGGCTCCCCGCCGTGACCAGGTCGGCGATCGCCCGCATGCCCGCCTGGTCGGCCTCGACCAGCAGCGGGTAGGCGCGGACGCCGCGGGCGGCGCCCCGCTCGGGGAGGTCGGCGGGCATCAGGGTGAGCGCGATGGTGACCAGTTGCCCGCCCGGCCTGACGACGGCGAGGGACCGGCTCGCCGTGTCGCCGCCGAGGGTGTCGAAGACCAGGTCGACCGGCTCGATCGCGGTGAAGTCCTCGGTCCGGTAGTCGATCACCTCGTCCGCGCCGAGCTGGCGCAGCAGCGCGTGCTTGGGGGCGCTGGCGGTACCGATCACGTACGCCCCGCGCGCCTTGGCGATCTGGACGGCGAAGTGGCCCACGCCGCCGGCCGCCGCGTGGATCAGCACCCGCTGCCCCGGACGGACGTCCGCCGCGTCCACCAGGACCTGCCAGGCGGTGAGGGCGGCGAGCGGCACCGCGGCCGCCCGGACGTGGTCGAGCTCGGCCGGCTTGCGGACCAGTGCGCGGGCCGGCGCCACCACGTACTCGGCGAACGAGCCGACGCCGTGCGGGTAGGGCAGCATGCCGAACACCTCGTCGCCGGGGCGGTGGATCGTGACGCCGGGGCCGACGGCCTCGACCACGCCGGAGACGTCCCAGCCGAGTACCAGCGGGAGGCGGTCGAGGAGGCCGGGGAACTGCCGGTGCTTCCAGTCGGTCGGGTTCATGCCCGCCGCGTGGACGCGGACGAGCACCTCGGAGGGGCCGGGCAGCGGGCGGTCGAGCTCGACCTCCCGCAGTACGTCGGTGCCGCCGTAGGTGTCCTGGGAGATGGCCTTCATCGTCGTCATGGATCCAGGATGGCCGCGCTCCGACCTGCGTCGATAGCGGCCCGGAGGTCATCATGTGCAAGGATCGGGCCATGCATCGTGTCGTCGTTCTCGCCCTGGACGGGGTCATCCCGTTCGAGCTGAGCCTCGCCTCCCGGCTCTTCGGCACCGCCGCGGACGCCGAGGAGCGGCCGCTGTACGAGGTGGTCACCTGTTCGCTGGACGGCCGGCCGGTCCGCACCGCCGCCGACTTCTCGATCACCGTCGAACGGGACCGCTCCGCCCTGGCCGGGGCCGACACCCTGGTCATCCCCGCCGCCGAGGAGTTCGCCGGGATCACCGGCCCGGACGCGCTGCCGCGCGGGGTCGCCGAGGCGCTGGGTCTGCTGCGGCCCGACGCCCGGATCGCGGGCATCTGCGTCGCGACCTACCTGCTCGCCGGCGCGGGCCTGCTCGACGGCCGCCCGGCGGCCACCCACTGGCGGCACTCCGACCGGTTCCGTCGGCACTACCCGCGGGTCGACCTCGCGCCGGACGTCCTGTTCGTCGACTCCGGGCGCATCCTGACCTCGGCCGGGGCGGCGGCCGGCATCGACCTGATCCTGCACCTGATCCGCTCCGACCACGGCAGCGCCGTCGCCAACCAGGTCGCCCGGCGCTGCGTCGTCCCGCCGCAGCGCGAGGGCGGCCAGGCGCAGTACGTGGAGCGGCCGGTACCCGCCGGCGCCGACGCCGGGACGTCCGCCACCCGCGCGTGGGCGCTCGACCGGCTGCACGAGCCGCTCCAGCTGGCCGACCTCGCCGACCACGCGGGCATGAGCCGGCGCACCTTCACCCGGCGCTTCCGGGCCGAGGTCGGGCTCAGCCCGGGCCAGTGGCTGACCCAGCAGCGCGTCGACCTCGCCCGGCACCTGCTGGAGAGCAGCGATCTGACGGTCAACCGGATCGCCGAACGGGTCGGCTTCGGGACGGGCGCCTCGCTCCGGCAGCACCTCCACAGCGCGATCGGCGTCCCGCCGGGCGCCTACCGGCGGACCTTCCGCAGCTGAGCCCGGCCGGCTCCGCCGCCGGTCGGTCGGCCGCGGAGCCGGTCACCCGCGCCGCGGTCAGGCCTGCGCGGTGGGCCGGTCACCCGCCCCGCGGTCAGGCCTGCGCGGTGGGGCGGACGACGATCTCGCTGACGTCGACGCCGTCCGGCTGCCCGATGGCGTAAGCGATGGCGGAGGCGACGGCGGAGGGCGGCATGGCGATCTCGTCGCGCAGCCGCCCGAGGGCCGCCGCCGCCTCGGGGCTCGCCCCCTTGCCCACGCCCTCCGTGTCGGTGAACCCCGGGGAGACGAGGGTGACCCGCAGGTCCGGTCCCGACTCCTGCCGCAGCCCCTCGGTCAACACCTTCACCGCCGCCTTGGTGGCCGCGTAGACGGCCTGCGGGGGCTTCACGACGTAGGCCGCGGTGGACGCGACGTTGACGAACTGGCCCGCCCGTTGCCGCCGGAAGACGGGCAGGGCCGCCCCGATGCCGTTCAGCAGGCCGGTGATGTGGGTGGCGACCATGGCGTCCCAGTCGTCCTGGCGCAGCTCGTCGAACGGCGAGATCGCCATGGTGCCGGCGTTGGAGACCAGGACGTCGAGCCGGCCGAAGTGCTCGACGGCCGTGTCCGCCAGGCGCTTGAGGTCCTCGCGGCGCGTGACGTCGACGACCACCCCGGTGGCCGAGCCGCCCCCTGCCGTGATCCGGTCCACCACCGCGTTCAGCCGGTCCTCCCGCCGCGCTCCGAGCACCAGGTGGGCTCCGCGTTCGGCGAGGTGGATCGCCGTCGCCTCGCCGATGCCGCTGCTGGCACCCGTGATCGCGACGACCTTGCCCTCGATTCCTTGCATGCCCGGCTTCCTCCCACGGAGCGTACGCGCGTCGGCGCGTTGACCTACAGTGAAGCGGGGGCACCCCCACTTACGCCGAGGCTAAGTGGAGGCGCCTCCGGTTAGCAAGCGAAGAGCTGCTGAAGAGCCGACGAGGGCTTCCGGGAGGGGACGGCAACGCCGATGGCCGACGGAACAGGACGACCGCTGCGGGCCGACGCGCGGCGCAACAGGGAGAAGATCCTCGCGGCCGCCGTGCGCGTGTTCGCGACGGAGGGGCTGGACGCGCACCTGGAGCGCATCGCCAAGGAGGCGGGCGTGGGCAGCGCGACCCTGTACCGCAATTTCCCCACCCGGGAGGCGCTGGTCGAGGCGGTCTACCGCAACGAGGTGGCCCAACTGTGCGAGGCCGTCCCCGACCTCCTCGCGACGAAGCCGCCCCAGGAGGCCCTGCGCGCCTGGACGCGCCTCTTCCTGGACTACGTCACCGCCAAGTACGGCATGATCGACGCCCTGCGCGCCATCGCCGCGACGGGAGGCAACCCCTACGGTCACAGCCGGGACATGATCCGGTCCGCCATCACGGCGCTCATGGACGCGTGCGTGGCCGCCGGAACGATCCGCACCGACATCAGCCCCGCCGACCTCGGCGCCGCCCTCGAAGGCATCGCCCTCACCTCGGCGGGCCCCGAGCACCGGCAGCGGGCGGAGCGCCTGCTCGACCTCACCCTGGACGGCCTCAAGACCCGCCCGTGACGACCCCGCGGCCCGGACCGGCTTCGGCCGTCCTGGCCCGCATCCGCCGGCCGCGACGCCGGCGATCCCCTTGGCATGCCCATGAGTTGGTGGTTCAATGCTCTCCTCTCGTTAGGAAACTTTCCTAACATGCTCGCCCCGACGCCGCTTCCCCGCCGAGAGGACGACTCCCCCATGGGCCGCTGGACCACGAAGACCCTCACCACCGGGGCGGCACTCGCCGCCCTGTTCGCCATCACCACCGCCCCCGCCACGGCGTCGACCGCCGAATCCGCCGCCGTGCCCGGCCAGGAACGGACGCGCCCGCTCGACGCGCCGTTCCGCCACCCCGGTGTCCTGGTGGGCGAGCAGCAGCTGGCCTTCGTCAAGGCCAAGGTGGACGCCGGCGCCGAGCCGTGGAAGTCCGCCTTCGCGGACCTCGGGGCCAGCCGGTACGCCGCCCTCTCCTGGCAGCCCAAGCCGCGTGCCACCGTCGAGTGCGGCTCCAGCTCCAACCCCAACCACGGCTGCTCCGACGAACGCGACGACTCGATGGCCGCCTACACCCACGCACTGCGGTGGGTGCTCGGTGGCGACAAGCGGCACGCCGACAAGGCGATCGAGATCATGGACGCCTGGGCGAAGGTCGTCCGCGAGCACACCAACACCAACGCGCAGCTGCAGACCGGTTGGTCGGGCAACAACTGGGCCCGCGCCGCCGAGCTCGTCCGGTACTCGAAGGCGGGCTGGCCCGCCGCCTCCGTCGACCGCTTCGCCACCATGCTCCGCACCGTCTACCTGCCCCAGCTCACGCCGGGCAGCCCCCGCAAGAACGGCAACTGGGAGCTGATCGAGACCGACGCGCTGATGGGCATCGCCGTCTTCCTCGACGACCACAAGGCCTTCGACCGGGCCGTCACGATGTGGCGCGGCCGGCTGCCCGCCTACGTGTACCTGGCCTCGGACGGGACCCTGCCGGTGCCGCCCCCGAACGCCGGCATCAGCGGCCGGGACGCGCTCGTCGGCTACTGGCAGGGGCAGCAGACCTTCGTGGACGGGCTCTCGCAGGAGACCTGCCGCGACTTCGGGCACACCGGCTGGGGCCTGGCGGCGGCCGCGCAGACGGCCGAGACGGCCCGGCTGCAGGGGCTCGACCTGTGGAGCGAGGGACGGCAACGCCTGGTCAAGGCCCTGGAGTTCCACACCAAGTACGAGAACGGCGCCAAGGCCCCGGGCTGGCTGTGCGACGGGAGCCTCGACACCGGCCTCGGGCCGGCCGTCCAGCTCGCCTACAACGAGTACCACGACCGGGAGGGCCTCGCGCTGCCGCAGACCGAACGGTACGTGGCGGCCCACAGCCCGTTCGGCGTGAACTACTTCATCGGCTGGGAGACCCTCACCCACACCCGTACTCCCTGACCGGGTGCCCTTCCGTCGCGCCGACCCGTCGCACCGTCCCGTCGCACCGTTCCGGTGGGCCGCGCCGGCACCGGGGCGGCGCGGCCCACCGGGACGGCCGGGCGGGGTGCCCGGCCCGGACGGGGTGCTCAGAACACCGACCAGCCCGTCGCCGTCGTCAGCGCGTCCAGGGCGGCGACCCCGAGCACCGAGTTCCCCGCGGTGTCCAGGCCCGGGCTCCAGACGCAGACCGTTCCCCGGCCCGGCAGCACGGCCAGCACACCCCCGCCCACCCCGCTCTTGCCGGGCAGCCCCACCCGATAGGCGAACTCCCCGGCCGCGTCGTACGTCCCGCAGGTGAGCAGTACGGCATTGATCCGCTTGGCCTCGCTGCGGGACAGCAGCCGCGAGCCGTCGGCCCTCGTCCCGTGCCGGGCGAGGAAGAGCCCGGCCAGGGCGAGGTCGCGGCAGCTCGCCTCGATGGCACAGTGCGCGTAGTAGTGCGCGAGGACGCTGTCCACCGGGTTGCGCAGGTTGCCGTAGCTGGCCATGAAGTGCGCCATCGCGGCGTTGCGGTGACCGTGCTGCGCCTCGGAGGAGGCCACCGAGTCGTCCACCGCGACGGCCGGGTTCCCGGACTCGGCCCGGAGGAACTCGCGGACCGCGCCCACCGCGTCGCCGGTCAGTTTCAGCAGCCGGTCGGTCACCACCAGCGCGCCCGCGTTGATGAACGGGTTGCGCGGGATGCCGTGCTCGGACTCCAGCTGCACCAACGAGTTGAACGGGTTGCCGGAGGGCTCGCGGCCCACGCCCGTCCAGAGGGCGTCGCCGCCCTCGGCCAGTGCCAGGGCGAGCGTGAACAGCTTGGAGACCGACTGGATCGAGAACGGCTGCTGCCAGTCACCCGCCCCGAACACCTCGCCGTCCACGGTCGCGATCGCCATCCCGAAGGCCGTCGGGTCGGCCTTCGCGAGCGCCGGGATGTAGTCGGCGACCCGACCCCGCTCCGGCGCCCGCCGGGCGGCCTCCATCGCGTCCTGCAACAGCACCTGGTAGTCCACGTCGTTCACGCCGCCATTGTGGCCACCCCCGCCGGCCGGGCCGAAGCCGGGGTGGCCACCACCGCCGACCGGCCGGGGTGGCCGGACACCCGGCAGGCGTCAGCCGAGCACCTCGCCCACCAGCGCGGCCGTCCGCGCGACCAGCTTGTTGTCGCTCGGGCCGGTGGCCGCGTGGGTGGTCGTCAGCACGGCGAGCACGATCGGCGGCCCGTCCGGCTTCCGGACCACGCCCACGTCGTTCGCCACCCCGTACGAGCTGGCGCCGCCGGTCTTGTCCGCCAGGATCCAGCCGGGCAGGCCCTCCCGGAACCGGGCGAGGTTGGTCGTGTTGGCGAGCATCCAGCCGGTCAGCCGTTCGCGGTCCCGGGGCGGGAGCACGTCGCCGAGGAGCAGCCTCGCGTACGTCCCCGCGATGGCGCGCGGGCTGGTGGTGTCGGTCGTCCGCCACGGCTCCGCCGAGTTGAGCGCCGGCTCCCACCGGTCGAGCCTGGTCCGGCCGTCGCCGATCGAGCGGCAGAACCGGGTGACCGCCGTGGGGCCGCCCAGCTCGCGCAGGATCAGGTTGGCCGCCGCGTTGTCGCTCTGGCTGACGGCGGCCGCGCACAGTTCCTCGACGGTCATGCCGTTGGCGATGTTCTTCTCCAGGCCGGTGACCGGGCCGTACGTCGAGGCCTCCACGTCATCCGCGGTGTAGTGGATCCGTTCGGCCAGGAACTCGCCGTCCCGGTCCAAGTCCCGCAGCACGGCCGCGACGGCGAGCGGCTTGAAGACCGAGCAGAGCGGGAACCGCTCGTCCGCCCGGTACACCACCGTCCGGCCGGTGGCCGTGTTGCGCCCGTACACCCCGAGCCGGGCGGCGTGCTCCTGCTCCAGGTCGGCGAGCTGTCGTTCCAGGTCGGCCAGCCGCCGGGCGGGGCCGGCGTCCCCGGCCGCCGCCGCGTGGGCCCGCCCGCCCGTGAGCAGGCCGCCGGCCAGCACCGCGCCGGCTCCGGCGGCCAGCACCGACCGTCGCGACGGACGCGCCCCCGACGCACCCCCGGTCGTCCCGATCCTCATCACGGTGTCTCCTCTCTCCCCTGCGATCTCGACAACGATCAACACGCGATGAGCGACGGGTAAGTTCCACGCGAGTCACACCGCACACGAACGAGTGACGCCGGGAGGTCGCCGCTGACGGCGGGGTGCGCCGGCCTGGCGGGTCGTCCGGACATCGAGGGCCCGTCCACCGATCATGGTCGCTGTACCCGCGGGGCCGCCGCGCCGGACGGCGGCCGCGAACGGGCGCACCCGTTCCGAAGACCCTAGAGAGCCAACGGGAGAACAGCGCATGAAGATCGCCCGCCGTGGTGCCTTCCTGGCGGCCCTGTCCCTGTGTGCCGCCGTACCGCTACTCGCCGGGGCCTCGGCCCCGGCCGACCCCGCCGGGCCCACGACCGACGCCACCTGCGTGCTGAACGCCCACGGCGTCTTCGCCACCGCGGTCGGTGCGGGCGGTACCGACCTCCCCGTGGGCGACACGCTGGCCATGACCGGCACCGTGTCGTGCGTCGATGCCGCCGGCGCCCCCGCGGCCACCGGCACCTTCGAGCGGACGGTCACCATGCCGGCCGCCGAGTGCACCGGCGACGAGCACGGGGACACGGCCACCACGACCGTCCACTGGACCGACCGGACCGCCTCCACCTTCCGGTTCGACCGGATCGACGTGGTGAAGGTCGACGGCACCGCCTCACTGGTCGTCACCGGCGCCGTCACCGCCGACAGCGCGCGCTTCGCGGGCGACATCGTCAACGCGGTGGGCACCAGCAGCGGCACCGGTTGCGGCACCCCGGCGGGCGAGACCGCCGTCGACTCGACCCTCGTGGTCCGCCTCACCCACTGAAGCGGACCGGCCCACCCGTACGCGCACCCGCACATGGAGAAGAACCGACATGCCACTCCCTCGGACCGAGCCCCGGACGGTCCCGGCCGACCCCGCGACCCCGAAGGCCCGCATCTACGCGATGCTGGACACGGACGGAGACGGAGTCGCCTCCCGGCACGACTACTTCGTCCGGATCGAACGGGCCCAGCGGGCGACCGGACGCGGCGACGACGATCCCCTGGTCATCGCCGCACGCGCCACGGGCGAACGGGCCTGGGCCGCGATGGACGCCAACGGCGACGGCGTGATGACCTACGAGGAGTACGTCGCCTGGGTGGACGCCGAGAAGTTCGACACCGTCTGCCGGTACGCCCTGGGCGCCCTGTTCGACCTCGCCGACGCCGACCAGGACGGCGCCCTGGACCGCTCGCAGTTCACCACGCTCCGCCAGGCACTGGGCAACCGGCCCGACCACGCCGACGCGGCCTTCGACGCGCTGGACCGCGACGGCGACGGGCGCGTCGGCCGTCAGGAGTACCTGGCGTCGATCCGCGCGTACGTCACCGGTGACGACTCCCCGATGGGTGACGCGCTGTACTGATCGCCCCTCGCCCGGGGCCGGTCGGGCGGGTCGGGCCGGCTGGGACGCGGCGCCTTGGTGAACCGAGGGCGCCGCGGCCCGGCCGCCACCGCCCGTCAGGCTCCGGCGTCCCGCAGGCGGCGCAGCACGGCCATCAGTTCCTCGGGCGGGGCGATCGAGAACGAGCGCGTCTCCTCGTCGATGTGGGTCAGCGAGGTCACCACGCCCTTGCACCACCAGTAGAGCCGGGGCGACAGCGGGCCCGGGTTGTCCTGGTACGCGCCGAGGCCGAAGGCCGCCAAGTCGTTGACCGCCTCGACCACCTGGGGGCCGGCCAGCGGGTGGAAGACCAGGTGGTGCCGGCTCGGCACCGTGAACAGAGCACCCTCCTCCGGCAGTTCCGCCCCCGTCACGGCCCGTGCCAGCTCGTCCAGGACCAGCGCCTTGCTGGCGACGAACATCGACTCGCCGGAGACGATGTGCATGGCCGCACCGCCCGGCCCGTGGGCGAGGTCGTACGTGACCGGCTCCCGCACCAGGTTGGCCCGGCCGGCGGCCCGCAGCGTCTCCAGCCCCACCTCGGCGACGGCGCGGTCGTCCATCAGGCGGACCGCCTCGGGCAGGTCCAGGGCCAGCGCCTCCTGCAGCCCGGGCGCCACCCGCCGGACGTAGCCGAACGCCGCGGCGGCCTCGGGCGGGAAGGCGTCCTCGGGCACCAGCCGCAGGTACACCGCGCGGAGCACCTCCGCCGCCCCCTGCGGGGTGGCCGCCTCCGCGCCGTCGAGGGCGCGGAAGTGCTGTTCGACCAGCCCGGGCCAGGCGCGCGGGTCGGCGCGGCGGCACAGCTGGGCGAGGTTGTGGAGCGAGCGGGTCCCCTGCGGCGCGTGCAGGGTGTCACCGACGACGGTGACCTGCGGGTGGCCGGCGTGGTACTGGCGCACCAGGTCGCGCAGGTACTCGGCCTGGTCGACCGTCAGGGCGGTCAGGTGCGGGTCGTGCTGGGGCGTGGCCTTGGAACGGAAGAACTTCATGCCCCCGACCCTAGGCGGACGTCCCGCCCGGCCCGGCACGGGGGCACGGCGGTCCGCCCGGGGCGGGCGGTTGACGGAGCCTCAGCCCCCCCCGGTCCGGCTCAGCTCACCCCGGTCGTCCCCGGTCCGCCGCGGCCCGGTCCGGCTCGGCCCGGCCGGCCCGGGGCCCGGCCGAGGCCCATCGCGTCGGCCAGCAGGCGGTAGGAGTCGAGCAGCGCCGCGCGGTCGTACGTGCTGGTGGTGACGAGGAACTCGTCGGCCCCGCTCCGCTCCACCAGGGCGGCGAGCTCGGCGGCGGCCTGCTCCGGCGTACCGGCGATGTGCCCGCGCAGGGCGTCCTCGTAGGCGGTACGCTCGCGGGCCGTCATCGCCCGGGCCCGGATCTCCGTGCTCGGGGCGAGCGGCGGGAACTCGCCGTGGGTGCGGGCGTGGGCGCTCGCCCAGGCCTCCGGAACCAGCAGCTCCCGGGCCCGCTCGGCGGTCCCGGCGACCGCCACCGTCCCCGAGACGACGACGTACGGCCGGGCCGCCTGCGCCGAGGGCCGGAACCGGGCGCGGTAGCGGTCGATCGCGGCCAGCATCCGCTCCTCCCCGCGGACCGCGGCGATGACCAGCGGCAGCCCCGCGTCGGCGGCGAGGTCGGCGCCCGCGCCGGTGGCCAGCACGAAGGCCGGGACGTGCATTCCCTCGGCGGGGCGGGCGTGGACGTCGCGAGCGGTGCGCCCGGCCGCGTCGAAGTAGGCGAGCAGCTCGGCCAGCTGGGCCGGGAAGTCCTCGGCGGCGTCCTTCTCCCGCCCGAGTGCCCGCCGGACACCGTCGGTGAAGGCCACCGAGCGGCCGAGGCCCATGTCGATCCGGCCCGGGAACAGCGCGGCGAGCACGCCGAACTGCTCCGCCACCACCAGCGGTCGGTGGTTGGGGAGCATCACGCCGCCCGTGCCGACCCGGATCCGGCCGGTGGCCGCCGCCACCGCCGCGGCGAGCACGGTCGGTGCCGAGCCCGCCACGCCGGGGACGCCGTGGTGCTCGGAGACCCAGAAGCGGTGGTAGCCGAGCCGCTCCGCCTCCCGGGCGAACGCCACCGTGTCCCGCAGCGCCTGCGCCGGCTCCTCCCCCTGCCTGGTCCGGGAACGGTCGAGGACGGACAGGCGGATCGTGGGCGCGGCACCGGCCACGTCGGCACCGGCCACAAGGGCGGCGTTCACGTGCGCGGCGTTCACGTCGGCACCGGCCACGTCGGCGGCGTTCACGTCGGCACTGTCCACGTCGGGGGTGTTCACGTCAGGGGCCAACCACCGCCGGCGCGGATCTCATTCCCGGGTCGGCCGGGGCTCCTCCCGCCGCGCGCCGGCGGCTCCCGGCCGACCGAAGTCGGCGCCGGGGCGGTGGTCCTCGCAGAACCACCCGCCGGCGTAGGGCCGGGCCTCGGCGCCGCAATGCGGCTCGCCCGCCGAGCAGACGCCCCGCCGGACCGGCGCGATGTCCGGCCGCTCGGGCCGGGCCGGGGGCGCGGCGGGCGCCGGCGGCAGGGGTTCACCGCCGGCCCGGGCGGGCCGGACGACGGGGTGGTGCGGTCCGCCCCTGACGCGCTGCAGCAGGCACTGCGCGTCCCGCCGCCCGCGCGGGCCGGCGTGCCGCGGCCGGGGCAGCACCGCGTGGTCGCCGGCGCGGGGGTCCGCGAGGGTGCCGCCGTTGGTGGGGAATTGCCGCCACAGGCCGCGGATTCCGGGGTGTCCGGCACCGTCGCGCTCGAGGTCGAGTACCGCGCCGATGCGCACGCAGAACACCGGCTCTTGTCTGGGGAGTTCACCGTCGAAATCGTCCATGGCATCTCATTTCTGCCATCAACCACCGAGGTAACGGTCCTGGCCAACGGGCTCAACCTGCCCAGCCGGCCGGTGAATTCAACGTAAGGAAGCCAGAATTCCGGCCAACTCGCCCCCACCCGCCGAGAATTGTCCGAAAACACCCCCCGATCCCGGCCGGGTACCGCTCCACCGCGGCGCGCGGCCGGGCGGCCACCGGCCGCCCCGCACCGGCTCGATGTCGATCATCTGCCGGGCAGGTCCCCGGACCCCGCGGCCATGACGAAGCGCGGCCGCCGTACCGAGGCGCTGGTGTGGCCGGTCGTGGCGGCCGGGCTGGTCGGCTGGGCCTGGACGGCGACCGGCGCGTACGGCGCCGACGGGACGCGGTCCGCGGCGGGGAGCACGTACCCCCTCGGACTGACCGCCGGCCACGACGGCGACGCGTGGTGCTGACCGCATCGCCCGCCCGCTGAGTCCGGCGGGCGGACCGGGGCGGCGTCCAGGGACGCGGCGGGACCGGTCGTCCGTGACGCGCCGGAGCGCCCGGGGACCCTTCGGGTGCGGGCGGAGCACCACGTTCGACGGCGACGCCCCCGCACTACCGCGGCGTGAGGCCGTGGCCGGTCGTCACGCCGGGCCGCTCCAGTCGAAGGGGAAGTGCTTGCTCGACCGTCCGGAGCGGTCCCAGGTGAAGCCGAAGGCGTCCGCGTGGTCGGTGGTGGCCCGCCCCCAGGTGGCGACCTGCCCCGGCCCGACCTCGGCGCCCGGAGCGTTGTGGAGCTGGACCCGCGCGCCCTCCGGCGTGGTCGGCCCGGTGAGCGCCTCGGCACTCGCCCGCACCCGCCCGGGCACCTCGGCGCTCCAGGTGGCCAGGTCGTCGTCGACGCTCACGTGAACGGGCGCGAACTCCATCCCCCGCATCTCGGCCCCGAACATCTCGCCGAACTCCGCGGGCCAGCCGCCCGCCTGCCCGCCGAAGACGGCTCCCAGCGCGGTCCGCTGCTGCTCGTCGGCACGCTCGTCCAGGAAGACGGCGGCGTACGGTTCGGTGTGCTCACGGGCCCACACGTTGCCCACGAAGGAACCGAGCATCAGGACGTTGAGGCCGTCCAGGCGTACGTCGCCGTAGTTGCCCTCACGGATCCGCCAGACCAGGACGCCGTCGCAGTCACCGAAGGTCGGGGGCTGGGCGAACGAGCAGGGGCACGGGATGGTGCACTTGCAGGTGTCGAACCAGTCGCCGGCAAGGTGCCAGCGCGTGCTTGCGGGCGCGGCTTGCTCGGTCATCTCGCTTCGCTTCCCTCGCGCCGGCCCGCGGGCCGGCCGGTTCCGGGAGACCGCTGCCCCGAGTCCACTTCCCGGGATCCCGAAGCGGCCTCCCCTCCAGCCTGCCGCCCCCGCGCCGGGAGGGGAAGACCGGGCGGGCGACTTCGTCGTGAACGACGACGCCGCCGACCGCGTCGCCGGTCACCGTCGGCCGTTTCACATCGACATGTCACTCGGTGTGAGTCCGGGCAGCAGCCAGTCCTGGAACGGCGCCAGCACCGCCAGCACCAGGAACGCCACCCCGGCCACCCGGGCCAGCTGCGGGCCGCGCGTCCACAGCTTCTCCAGGAAGATCAGCAGGGCGATCGCGGCCATCGCCGCCACGTTCATCACGCCGAGCGGCACCAGCACCACCATCAGTGCCCAGCAGCAGCCGACGCAGTAGCCGCCGTGGTGCACGCCCACCCGGAGGTCCCGCGCCGGCGCGCGGAAGGACGCATAGCGCATCAGCTGCGCCATCGGGCTGCGGCAGTGCCGCAGGCACACGTACTTCAGCGGCCCCAGCTGGTACAGCCCGGCCAGTGCGAACGCCGCCGCGCCGATCCACTTCCCGGCCTGCGGGTCGCGGTCGACCAGATCACCGGTGAGCGCCAGCCCGCCGTACGCCAGCAACCCGAACGCCGTCCACGCCAGCAGGTAGCCGCCGAGGAACTCGGTGGTGCGCACCGCCCTGGTCCAGCCGCTCGACTGCCGGGCGATCCCGCGCGCCCACGTCACCGCCACCGGAGCCACCGAGGGCAGCATCATCGCCGCCATCATCGCCAGCCACAGCAGCAGGAAGAGCGGCAGCGCCATCCCCATCGTGCCCGGCTCGATCCCCATGTCCCGGGCCTGCCCGACGGTGATCACCCAGGCCAGCGCCGCGATCACCACGATCAGGCCCCACGCCAGGGCCAGATCCCTCCTGGGCATCAACACCCCGCTGCGCAGCGGCTGCTTCTCCATCGTGACGGTACGCATCGTGCTCTCCTGCCTGGTCCTTCCAGGACAGCACACCCGCGCCGAGGACGGCACACCGGCCGGCGCCGGCGGGGCTTCCGGTGACCGCGCTCGTCCTCAGGAACCATCCGTGCGGACGACGAACGCAGCCTCGGCACCGGCGTCGTCGGTGCCGGAGCCGGCCGGCGCGCGGGCGCCGGTGCCGTCATTCCGGTGAGCCGGCGTCGTCCTCGTGGCGGATCCGGACGGCCTCCTCCTCGGCGGACAGTCCGGCCTCGTCCCCCGGGGCGTCGCCGCGGAAGTCGCTGCGGGGATCGGTCAGGACGAGCCGGCCGGCGGCCTCCTCGGGCGGTCCGGCCACCGCGGTCTCCTCGTCGACCTCCGGTTCCTCCTGGGCGAGGCGATCGTCCAGGGCCTCCCCCCGGGCCTGCTCGGCGCCGGTGGTGCCGAAGGACTCCACGGCCACCGGGGCGTCGCCGGGAACGGCCTGCCGCTGCGGGTCCCCGGATCAGTCCTGGGCGGGAGAGCCGTCCTGCAGGTCGGGGATGCCCTCGTCCTCGGGTGCGGCCCCCGGGTCGTGGCCGCCGGGCGGCTCCGGGGCCGGCTGCTGCTCCAGTGCTGCCTCGGGTTCGATGTGCCTCGCCAGCGGGCTCGGCTCGTCGGCGTGCTGCCACCGCCGCACCGCGTCCGGGTCACCGGCCGCGTCGCGGGGGACGGCGGTTCCGGTCGGCGCGTCGACGTCGACCGGCGGCGCGTGGCCCGTGCGCGCGTACTGCTCGCCGGGCTGGACGCCGGGGGCCGGGCCCTCGGCGATCTCCGGCTGCTGTTCGGCGCTTCCGGCGACGTTCGCGGTTCCGCCCTTGCCGATCGGCGACGGCTCCCGCTCGGGCCCGGGCTCCCCGTCCGGGCGCTCCCGCTCCGCGCGCTCGTGCCCGGCGGTGTCCGCCGGACCGGTGGCGCCGCCCATGTCGTGCAGCGGGCGGCCGCGCGGCTCCTGCTTCGTCCTCGTCGCGGACTTGTGCTTCATGACGGTCCTCCCTGGCCGTGCCGTGGAGTGCGTTCCCGCATCCACGCGGGGACGGCGGGCGGGCGGCCGGTGTCGGACCCGGCGCCTCCCACGGCGGACTCGACCACCTCCGCGTCTGCCCGGCGATCGCCGGACGAATCCGCCGCGGCACCGGACCGGATGAACCGCGGCGCACCGGGTAGGCGCCCGGTAGAGGCGGGGTGGTGACCGCCCTGCCGTGGGGGCCGGTGCCGACCGCGGGAGGAAGTGGGAGAGGATGCGGTTCCGAGACCGCCGTCATGCGGGCCGGGAGCTCGCCGAACGGCTGCTGCAGTCTCCCGGCCTCCGGCGCTCGGCCGACCCGATCGTGCTGGCCCTGCCGCGCGGCGGGGTCCCGGTCGCGGTGGAGGTCGCCCGCGCGCTCGGTGCGCCGCTGGACGTCCTGGTCGTCCACAAGATCGGCGCGCCGGGGCAGCCCGAGGCCGGGATCGGTGCCGTCGTCGGCGACGACCCGCCGGTGTTCGACCGGCGCGTGCTGAAGATCCTCGGCATCACCGCGGACCGGCCCGCCGGTGACCTGGCACGCGAGCGGGCGGAACTGCACCGCCGCGAGGACCTCTACCGCCAGGGCCGTCCCCCGCCGCGGCTGGCGGGCCGAACGGTCGTCCTGGTCGACGACGGCCTGGCCACCGGCGTCACCGCGCGCGCCGCGCTGCGCCGGGTGCGCGGTGAGCGGCCCGCCCGGCTCATCCTCGCCGTGCCGGTGTGCGACGCCCGCTCCGCCGGTGAGCTCCGCGACGACGTCGACGAACTCGTCTGCCTCTCCGCGCACCGCTACCTCCACGCGATCGGGCCCTGGTACGAGGACTTCCGCCAGGTCCCCGACCACGAGGTGACCGACGCCCTCCGCAGCCTCCACGCCGTCGACCGGGCGGCCCGGCAACAGGCGTGAGCCGAGGCCCCGGGCGTGGCGGTGCCGTTCGCGGCCCCGCCCGACCGCGAGCGGCCCTGCTACCGGGGCCCGAGCGGCGTCAGGACGCCAGGACCACCGTGGTGCTGGCGGGCGCCGTGCCCGGAGTGGCGGCGGGCGGGGTGGCCGCGGCGAGGCGGCGGTGTTCCTGGGGCGTGAGGCCGCGGACGCGTTTGAAGGCGGCGCTGAGGGCGAAGGCGTTGCTGTAGCCGACGCGGCGGGCGACCGAGGCGACGGTGTGCCCGGGGTCGCGGAGCAGGTCGGCGGCGAGGGCCAGCCGCCAGGTGGCCAGGTAGGCCATCGGGGGTTCGCCGACCAGGGTGGTGAAGCGGCGGGCCAGCCCGGCGCGCGAGACGCCGACCTCGGAGGCCAGTGCGGCGACCGTCCACGCACGGGCCGGGTCGTCGTGCATCAGGCGCAGGACCGGGCCGACCACGGGGTCGTGCTGGGCGCGGTACCAGGCGGGGGCGCCGCTGTCCGGGGTGGCGAGCCAACTGCGCAGCACGCCGACGACGAGGAGGTCGAGCAGGCGGTCCAGGACGAGCTCCTGGCCGGGCTCGTCGCGGGTCGTCTCGGTGGTCAGCAGCCGGACGAGGGTGTCCTCGGTGGCGGCGGCGTCCGTACCGGCCGGGCGGACGAGCAGGGTCGGCAGGTGGTCCAACAGGCGTCGGCCGATCTCGTGTTCGGCCTGGTAGGTGCCGGACAGCAGGACGGTGGGGTGCTCGTCGCCGGGGCGGACCTCGCCCCAGGTACGGACCCCGACCATCGACCCGGAGAGGTCCACGCCGTCGCGCGAGCACACCTGGCCCGGGCCGATCACCACGTCGACCGGGGTGTCCGGGGTGTCGGCCAGCACGTACGGCTCGGGTCCGCGCGCGATCGCCACGTCGCCGGGCCGCAGCAGCAGCGGGGAGCCGCCCGCGGGCACGATCCAGGCCTCGCCCCGGACCACGGTGATCACCGACAGCGGCGCCCCGTCCTCGATCCGCAGCGACCACGGCGGGGTGAGGATCGAGCGGAGCAGGAAGGCGCCCCGGGCCTTGGGGCCGTCGAGCAGGCCGGTGAGCGTGTCCATGGGGTAAGCGTAGACGCCTGGACATGGCTTGACGGACCGTCATTTGAGAAGGTCTTGATTGCCGGACGGGCCTCGTCCGGCGTTACGGGGGATGATCGGCGCAGCGGTGCCGCGGGCGTGGTGCCGCGGCGGAGCCGCCGGTCGGAGAGGGGATGCACCCGATGGAACTGTCGCGTGTGGTCGTGCTCGTGACCGCCACCATCACCACCGGACTGAGCGCGGGACTGTTCTACGCGTACGCGTGCTCGGTGATGCCGGGCCTGCGCGGGACGGAGGACCGGACGTTCATCGACGTGATGCAGCGCATCAACGTGGCCATCCTGAACGGGTGGTTCCTGCTGAGCTTCGTCGGGGCCCTGGTGACCACGGCGGCGGTGGTGGCGCTGCACCTGCCGGCCGACGGGCACGACGTGCTGCCGCCGGCGGTGGCGGCGCTGGTCTTCTACTCGGCGTCGCTGGTGGTGACGCGGGTGATCAACCTTCCGCTGAACGACGCCCTGGCGGCCGCCGGCGAGCCCGGGCGGATCGCGGACCCGGCGTCGGTGCGCGGCCGCTTCGAGGCGCGCTGGGTGCGGTGGAACGTGGCGCGGGCGCTGCTCTGCACGGCGGCGCTCGGGTGCCTGTGCTGGGCCCTGGTGGTGCACGGCGACGCGGCCCACTGAGCCGCCTCCCCCGCCCGCGCCGGACCGGGCGGGGGGCTCCGGGGACGTCGATCCCCGCCACGGTCCGGCAGGACCTCTGGTGCCCGGGGCCCCCGGCGGCGTTCAGTGCGCCGCCGGGGGCCTCGGGCGTGCCCGCGGCGCGGGGCGTGCCGGACGGGGCGTCGGCCGCACGGGCGGCGTCGGGGGCTTGTCGCGCAGGGGTGCCAGTTCACGGCCGAGGGTGGCGATGTCCAGGGCGATGCGACGGGCGATCTCACCCGGACCGGCGCCGGCCGGCAGTCGTCGGCTCCAGGAGCGGGCGTGCGCCGGACCGTCGTGCGTCATGTGGAAGTTCAGCCGCAGCGCCTCGCCCACGTCCACCAGGCTGATCAGGACGTGCGTGTCGGACAGGTCTATGGTCACCTCGTTGCCGATGCACGAACAGCCGACGAGATCGCCGATCTCCTCCTCCGCTAGGTACTTGGCGAGTTGGATCGCCTTCCCCTCCACGCGGAACGGTCGCATTACGGGATCCACGATGGCCGTCGCCCCCTTCCCCGGTGGTGGTAGTGGTAGGCCGCCATGATTCTAGGACCCACCCGTTCGGGCCAAGTCACCGGCACCACAGGGGACTTGGCCGACAGCACGAGGGGGCGCAGAGGGCGCACGACCCCGCCCGCCCGGAGCGACCGGGCGGGCGGGGTGGTGGGAGCGGGTGCGCCCAGGTGGGGCCGGGTGCGCCGGTTCAGCGCGTGGCGCGGGCGTGCGCGAGCAGGGCGCGGACCAGCGCGGCCAGACCCGCCGTGCAGAGCGCGGTCCGCAGCATGTTGGTGGCCACCCAGGTGGACTCGAACCGGTCGCGCACGGCCGCGAAGTCCTGGATCCGCGCCGGGTCGCCCGCCCGGGCCAGCTCGTTGTTGAGCGGGATGTTGACCGCCATGGTGACGATCAGCGCGGCCACGTAGAGCAGGGTCGCGGCACCGGCCCAGAAGGCGGCGCTGCGGCGCCCGGCGCGGTACTGGAGGTGGGCGGCGACACCGGTGACGGCGAACGCGCCGGCGAAGACCAGGAAGAAGACACCGTTCTCGATCGCCTTGTTGATGTTCTGCATCGCCGTGACGTACGTCCGGTCGTCGCCCTTGGCCAGGCCCGGCATCACGGACACGTCGAAGGCGAAGAACAGACCCGCCATCAGGCCCATCGCCACGGTGGCGACGGCGAGCAGCGGGCCGGCCGCGCGGCTGTGGCCACCGGCGGTCGCGGGGGCGGCGGTCGCGGCGGTGGAGGTCGCGGTGGTGGAGGTCGCGGCGGCGTGGGCGGTGCTCTGGTCGTGGCGCATCGGGCTTCCTTCGGTCGTCCGGTCCGGCAGGCGGCGAACGGCGAGCCGGGCATCGGGGAGCGGCAGTTCGGCGGTGCGAGCAGGTGCGGCGGCGCGGCAGGTGCGGTGGCACGAGCTGTGCGGCGGCACGAGCGGTGCGGGCGGTGCGGCGGCAGGCGGGGCCCCGGGCCCGAGCGGGATTCCCGGGGGCCCGGGGCCCGGGGCCCGGGGCGAAAGATACGGCAGGTGCGGCAACTGCGCCTCAGGCGTTCCACACGCCGGTGGCGGCCGCGGCGCGCGCGAACTCGGCGAAGTCCCTGGGCTCGCGCCCCAGCGCCCGCCGGACGCCGTCCGACAGGTGGGCGTTGCGGCCGTCGAGGATCAGCGTGAAGAGGTCGGCGAAGTCGCCCGGCAGCCCGGCCGCGGTCAGCACCGCCCGGTACTCCTCCACGCTCACCGCCGTGAACCGGATCGCGCGCCCGGTGGCCGCCGACAGCTCGGCCGCGACGTCGGCGAAGGAGAGCAGCCGCGGCCCGGTCAGCTCGTACACCTCACCGTGATGGCCGTCCTCGGTCAGCGCGGCGACCGCGACGTCCGCGATGTCGTCCGCGTCCACGAACGGCTCCACGGCGGTCCCGGTCGGCAGCGCCAACTCACCGTCCAGGACGGGGTCGAGGAAGAAGCTCTCGTCGAAGTTCTGGTTGAACCACGCGCAGCGCACGACGGTCCAGCCCGTGCCGGCCTCCCGCACCGCCTCCTCGGCGGCCCGCGCGGCCTCCTCGCCCCGGCCGGACAGCAGGACCAGCCGTTCCACGCCGGCCTTGGCCGCCAGCCGGGCGAAGGCGCCGACCGTCTCGACCGCCCCCGGGAACGCGAGGTCCGGGTAGTAGGAGAGGTACGCCGCGCCGACGCCCTCCAGGGCGGGCGCCCAGGTGCTCCGGTCGTCCCAGTCGAACGGGACGGGGGCGGTGCGCGAGCCGGTCCGGACCGCCCGGCCGCGGGCGGTCAGCCGCTCGACGACGCGCCGGCCGGTCTTGCCCGTGCCGCCGGTCACCAGGACCAGCGGGCCGGCCGGAGCCGGGCCGGCGACGGGGCCGAGAGCGGGGGCGGGGGCGGGGACGACGGGGTGCTGCTGCGCGTTCTGCGTGTCATCGGTCATGGCAACCAGTCAATTCCCTGCGGGGCGGCCGGGCCATGGCCGAGGAGCTCAGCTCCATATGCACGCGTCTACGAGGTCCGCGCGGCGCCGAACGGGCCGGGTCAGAGCTCGTACTGGTACGGGGTCATGGTGGTGAGGGCGGCGAAGCCCAGACGTTCGAGGATCGGCCGGCTCTGGTCGGAGGCGTCGACCCGGAGGTACTCGTACCCGAGGTCGGCCGCGATCCGCGCGCGGTGGGCGACCAGCGCCCGGTAGACGCCGCGCCCCCGCCAGTCCTCCAGGGTGCCGCCGCCCCAGAGGCCGGCGAAGCCCGTGCCGGGGTGCAGCTCCATCCGGGCCGAGCAGACCGGGATCTCGCGACCGTCCTGGTGGGCGATCGCCAGGTGGACGCGGAAGGTCTCCGGGGTCGCGGCCAGCTGGGCCAGGATGCGGCGACCCAGCCGGGTGCCGTCGGTGCCGAACGCCGCCTCGTGGACGGCGACGACCTGCGCCACGCCGGCCTCGTCGGTGACCTCGCGCAGTTCGACGCCGGCCGGCGCCCGCGTCCCCTCCGTCCGGCGGACCAGGTCGGCGACCTCGGCGACCAGCAGGGTCTCGGGCTCGTCAGCGGTGAAGCCCGCCGCGACCAGCCGGTCGGCGAGGTCGGCCGGGCGGTCGTGGCCGTACAGCGTCCACTCGAAGTCCTGGCCGAGCCCGGTGTAGTGACGCACCTGCTCGGCGATCGCCGCGTCCGCCGTCCCGGCGTCGAGGTCCGACCAGAGGATGCCGTTCCAGACGCTCTCCGGTCCGCTCTGGCGCACCACGTGCGGCGTGTGCTCGATCCGGGCGGCGGGCGTCCCGGGCTCGGCCCCGCGACGCATCCGGGTGTCCAGCAGGGCGAGCAACTCGTCATGATCAGTGTTCATGCGCGTACTCCATCACCGCCCTGACGTGCGGCGCAATCACAATTCGGAGTGCACCGCAGGTCAGTGGCCCGCGGTTCGGCGGCGCGTCGGCGATCGCGGTCACCGACGGGTGGCGGCCACCACCGTCGCGTCGCGGTCCTCGCACCGGTGCAGGGCGGCGTCCAGCCCCGCCGAGCCGGCGACGGCGAGCGCCGCCGGGGCCTGCCGCTCGCTGGTCTCGAACAGCAGCGACCCGCCCGGCGCCAGCCACCGCGGCGCCTCCCCCGCCACCCGGCGCAGCACGTCCAGGCCGTCCGCGCCGCCGTCCAGCGCGGGCCGCGCCTCGTGCACGCGGGCCTCGGTCGGCAACAGCGCGATGTCGCCGGTGGGCACGTACGGGACGTTGGCCAGCAGCACGTCCACCCGGCCGCGCAGGGCGGTGGGCAGCGGGTCGAACAGGTCGCCCTGGAACACCCGGCCGCCGACACCGGCCAGGTTCCGGCGGGCGCAGCGGACGGCGGCCGCGTCGACGTCCGCCGCGTACACCTCGGCCGGCCGGCCGACCACGGCGGCCAGTGCGGCCGCGAGGGCGCCGCTGCCGCAGCACAGGTCGACCACGAGCGCGCCCTCGGGCGTCAGGCCGGCCGCCGTCTCGACCAGGAACTCGCTGCGGCGCCGGGGCACGAAGACGCCCGCTTCCACCGCGATCCGCAGCCCGCCGAACTCGGCCCAGCCGACCACGTGCTCCAGCGGCCGCCCCTGGGCACGGGAGCGGACCATCGCGGCCAGCTCCGCGGGCGTGGCCGCGGCTTCCAGCAGGATGCGCGCCTCGTCCTCGGCGAACACGCACCCGGCCGCGCGCAGGCGTGAGGCCACCGACGAACGCAGCATTGAAGAAGAGAAAACAGACAACGGGAGAACCCCTCGAAAGACAGGCGAAGAAAGGAACCATCCGCCAGGGCTCCCCGAGGGGCCGTCACCGAACGGGCCCGCCACCGTCAGGGGTGGCGCGGCACGCCGTCACGGCCGGTCCCGGGGAGCACCCGCTCCGACACACCGGAAATGGGTCTCACCTCCCCGAGTCCACGCTTGCATTCGGCGCCGCCACCCTATCGCACGCGGGCTGGCCGCCCGGGGACCGAGCTGGTATCCAGGGGCGATGACGACCACCAGCGGCTCCGGCAAGCCGCCCTTCGACGCCGTGCTGTGCGACATCGACGGCGTGATCCGCTTCTTCGACCACCGCGAGACCGGCCGTCTCGAAGCGGCCGCCGGCCTGTCCGAGGGCGCCACCGCGCGGATCGCGTTCGACGCGGAGCTCGGGGAGCGGCTCGTCCTCGGCCGGCTCACCCGCGACGAGTGGACGCGGGCGGTCACCGACCGGCTCACCGCCGCCGGCGTCGCGGCGCCCGGTGCCGCCGGACTGGCCGCCGCCTTCACCCGGGCGCCGGCGCGGGCCGACGTCGCCGTCGTCGACCTGCTCCGCCGGGCCCGGCGGCACTGCCCGGTCCTGCTCGTCACCAACGCCACCGCGTGGCTGGACGAGGACCTCGCCGCGCTCGGCCTCGCCGACCTCGCGGACGCGGTCGTCAACAGCTCCCGGGTGGGCGCGGCCAAGCCCGACCCGCGGATCTACCACCTCGCGGCGGAGCGGGCCGGCACCACTCCCGGCCGCTGCCTCTTCGTGGACGACCGCCCCGAGAACGTGGCGGCCGCCGCCCGCCTCGGCATGACCGCCGTGCTCCACCGCTCCCCCGCCGACCTGTGCCGAGCCCTCGCCCCCCTGCTCGGTCCGGAGCCCGAGGAGGGGGACGAGGCCCGCTGAGCCCGTTCCGTCGGACGCCCCCGGGAGACCGTCCGTCCCCGGCGGTCCGTCCCCGGCCGGACGCCGTCGGCCGGGGGCCGGCGAGCGGAGAGCGACGAACCGCCGCCGGGGCCCTCAGGCGAGGTGTTCGGCGACCAGCTCGGCGAACTCCTCCGGGGTGAGGATGCGGATGCCGAGCTCCTCCGCCTTGGCGCGCTTGGAGCCCGCCTTCTCGCCGGCCACCAGGAGGCCGGTGCGCTTGGAGACGGAGGAGGACGCCTTGCCGCCGGCGCGTTCGATCAGCTCGTTCATCTCGTTGCGGGACAGCTCGCCGAGCGGGCCCGTCATCGCGCCCGTGACCACGACGCTCCGGCCCGCCAACGCCCCGGCGGACGCGCCGCCCGCCGCACCCTCCGCGGCCGCGTCGGTAGTGGTCGCGGCGGCGGCCGGCGCGGTCACCGCGGTGCCCACGCCCTGGGCCGCGAGCCGGTCCAACAGACCGGCCACGTCGGCGAGTTCGGCGACGATGACGGCCGCCTTCTCGACCCCGATGCCGTCCACCCCGGCCAGCGCCTCGGCGTCGGCGGCCCGGATCGCCGCCATGCTGCCGAAGTACGCCGCTATCCGGCGCGACATCGTCCGGCCGGTGCCACGGATGCCGAGGGCGCAGAACACCCGGTTCAGCGGCTGGGAGCGGGCGGTCTCGATGGCGGCGAGCAGGTTGTCGGCACTGGTGTCGCCCATCCGGTCCAGGGTGAGCAGCTGCTCGCGGGTGAGGGTGAAGAGGTCGGCGAGGTCGGCGACCAGCCCGGCCTCGACCAGCTGGACGGCCCGGGTGCCGCCGAGCCCCTCGATGTCCAGCTGGTCGCGCCCGGCGGCGTAGATGATCGAGGCGACGGCCTGGCAGCCGCGGCCGCGCACGCAGCGCCAGCGCTGCTCGGAGGTGTCGATGGCGTCGCCGCAGCGCGGGCAGGACCGCGGGAACTCGATCGGCTGCTCGGCGCCGGTGCGCTCGTCCACCAGCGGCGCCTCGACGCGCGGGATGACGTCGCCGGCGCGGTAGACGAACACCTGGTCGCCGAGCATCAGGCCGCGGCGCTCGATGTCCGCCGGGTTGTGCAGGGTGGCGTAGGTGACGGTGACGCCGTCGATGACCACCGGCTCCAGGACGGCGCGGGGCGCGATGATGCCCGTCCGCCCGACGTTCCACTCGACCCCGAGCAGCCTGGTCACCTTGTGCTGGGCCTGCAGTTTGCGGGCGACCGCCCAGCGCGGGGCCCGGGAGCCGGAGCCGGCCTCCTCCTGGTCGGCGACCGCGTCGGCCTTCACCACCACCCCGTCGATGCCGAACGGCAGCGCGGCGCGCAGCGCGGCGATCTCGTCGATCCGCTGCCGGACCTCGTCCAGCGTGGTGCAGCGCCGCGGGTCGGCGGCGGTGGCGGCCGCGGTGCCCGCGCCGAGGCCGGCGAGCCGGGCCAGCAGCTCGGTGTGGCCGAGGCCGGGCAGGCCGACGGCGCTGTAGGCGAAGAAGGTGAGCTCGATCCGGTACGGGCGGTCCTTGGCGCGCAGGGTGCCCGCGGCGCCGCTGCGCGGGTGGGCGAACGGGGTGGCGCCGTGCTCGGTGCGGACGGCGTTGGCGTGCTCGAACTGCTCCTGGGTGAGCAGGACCTCGCCGCGCAGCTCGACGTCGACCGGCTCGGTGAGCCGCTCGGGCAGGCCGAGGACGGCGTCGGCGGCGTGGGTGATGTCCTCTCCGGCCAGGCCGTCGCCGCGGGTCAGCAGCTGGGTGAGCCGGCCGGCCCGGTAGCGGGCGGCGACGGCGAGGCCGTCGAGCTTCGGCTCCACGCACCAGGCCGCGACCGGCCGGCCCAGCCGCCGTTCCAGGCCGGCCGCCCAGGACTCCAGCTCCTCCGCCGAGAACACGTTGTCCAGCGAGAGCATCGGCACCGAGTGCGGGACGTCGCCCACCACCGCACCGCCGGCCACCTTGCCGGTCGGCGAGTCCGGGAGGACCTCCCCGGGGTGCTCGGCCTCGTACGCCTCGATGGCGCGCACCAGGGCGTCGTACTCGTCGTCGCCGAGCGGGGTGGAGCCGTCGGCGTAGTACGCCGCGGCGGCCCGTACGGCGGTGGCGACGGCGTCGGCGTAGGCGTCCGGAGACGCCAGGGCAGCGGGAGAGGCCATGGTGGCTGCGTCCTTCATACCGCCCATCATCGCGCCCGCCACTGACAATCGGGCCGGGGCGCCGGGTCGCGGGAGGCGGCGGAACCGCAGGTCGGCGGCCCGGACGGCGCCCGGCGGCGGCCTGGGCGGCCGGGCCGCCGGGTGCCGGAGCGGGCCGTCAGGTCGCGTAGCCGAGCACCGCCATCATGCCGCTCTCCGCGTGGAACAGGTTGTGGCAGTGGAGCATCCACTGGCCCGGATTGCCGGCGTCGAAGTCGACGGCGAGGCTGCTCCTCGGCAGCACGATCGCGGTGTCCTTGCGCGGACCGCCCCCGGGCAGCTCGAACGTGTGGCCGTGCAGGTGGACGGGGTGCCACATCGCCGAGGAGTTGGTGAGCACCAGCCGGACCCGTTCGCCCTGCCGCACCAGGTGGCGCTGCGAGGGATCGTACGGCCGGCCGTCGAAGGCCCAGTTGAAGTCCGCCACCCGGCCGGTGAGCCGCAGCGGCAGGGTCCGGTCCGGGTCCTTCGCCGGGAGGCGGACGGCCGCGCCGGCGCTGAGCTGGGCGGAGGTCACCAGCTTCCCGGACAGCTCGCCGACGCGGACGGCGGGGGGCGGGGCGGCGCCGTTGCCGGTGCGCAGCACGGCGAGGGCGGTGGCGTCCTTGCCCTCGGCGAGGGCGGTCAGCGGGAAGACCCCGTCCCCCGCGGTCACCAGGACGTCGTAGCGCTCGCCCATGCCGATCAGCAGCGCCTGGGTGGTGGTGTGCTCGACCGGGAAGCCGTCGGTGTGGGTGACGGTCAGCTCGTGGCCGCCGAGCGCGACCCGGAAGGCGGTGTCGGCGCCGGCGTTGACGATCCGGATGCGGATGCGGTCGCCCGGCCTGGCGGTGAAGGTCTCCGGACTGTCGGCGGTGCGACCGTTGATCAGGTAGTACGGATAGACGACGTGGCCGGCCTCGCCGCCCAGCAGTTCGCTGGTCATTCCCGTTCCCACCCGGGAGGGGCCCGGGGGTGCGGCCCCCGGCGCGCCGCTGGTGCCGTGCTCCCCGTGCTCTCCGTGGGCGCCGCCGGAACTCCTGGTGAGCTCGGCCAGCACGTCGTCGGGCGTACTGCCGTCGACGCCGTCGAGCCAGTCGTCCAGCACCACCACCCACTCCTTGTCGTAGCGGAGGGGCTCGTGGGGGTCGTCGACGATCAGGGCCCCGTAGAGTCCGCGGTCGAGCTGGACGCCGGTGTGCGGGTGGAACCAGTACGTCCCGGGGTTGGTGATCGCGAAGCGGTACTCGAAGGAGGCGCCGGGCTCGACCGGGTCCTGGGTCAGGCCCGGCACGCCGTCCATGTCGTTGCGCAGCTCCAGGCCGTGCCAGTGCATCGTCGTGGCCCGGGGCAGGTGGTTGGCGAGGGTGAGGGCGAGGGTGTCGCCGGCGGTGACCCGGATCTCCGGGCCGGGCAACCGGTCGCCGTAGGCCCAGGAGGTGACGCTGCGTCCGCCGAGGTCGAGCCGGGTCTCCGCGGCGAGGAGCCGCACCCGGCGTTCGGGGCCCGGGTGCCGCCTGGCCTCGGCGGCGGCGACCTCCGCGGTCTGGGACGCGGGGTGGTCGCCGGCGGGGGGCGACGCCTGCTCGCCGCGGGGGCCGGTGCGGTCCGCGCCGCTCGTCCGGTCCGAGCAGGCGGCGAGCAGGCCGCTGCCGACGGTGGCCACGGCGGCGCCGAGGAGGGCGCGGCGGGTGGGTGTGCGCATGGTCGAGTGCACCTCGTCATCGGTGTGCTGGCGTGGTGGGGAGTCGCATGCCGGCGGCACGGTGACGGCGCACGGTCCTCGTACGGCGCGGCACCGACGACCGGGCAGGACGTCCGGCCACCGGAACGGTGGGGAGGGCGGGGCGGCGGCCGGCCGCTCGGTGCCGACGCCCCGAAGGTCGTGGCACGGGCCCGGACCGGGTGCGTGCCGCCGTCAGCCGTGAAGGCCGACGGCGCCGGTCGTGGCGGTGGCCGCCCGGGCTATGTGCGGCGGGGTGGCCGGGGGCGGGCAGACCGCCGGGGGCGCTCCACCGGTGATCATCCGGCCCGGGCGTCCGTCGCGGCGGCGCCGCGGGCGGCCCGGTGCGCCGCCGGGCTCCCACCGGGGGCTCACGTGGCGGGAGAGCGGCACGGTCGGCTCGGCCATGTCCAGGGCTCTCCTTCCGTGCTTCCCACGCCGGGCGGTTCCACGGGCAGCCTCTCCTTGTCGGACCCGCATGACAAGGACCGAAAGGCCCGGGTGCCGGAGCCGGTCCGGCGGTCCTCGGCCAGGCGGCCTCCGGGTGCCTCCCGTGCCGGCCGGTCGGCGCCCCGCCGAGCGGCTCGGCCGTGATGGCGCGGAGCCGGTCGGTCGCGGTCGGCGGGCTCACCCACCCGGCGTAGCCCCGGTGCGGGCGATTCCGGGGCGGCGGGCGCCTCCGGGGCGTCGGTGCGTTCGCCGCGCGGACCGCCGGTGGCCGGACGGACGGCCCGGTAGCCGGACGGACCGGCGGTGGCCGGTGGACCGACGGTAGCCGGGCGCCGGCCGGTGGCCTAGGATCCGGAACCACATATTGGTCTGAACCATTTCAGGTGGACGCGGACGGGGGACATGCCGATGGACGACGGCGCACGGCCTGCGCACGGGCGGCTCGCGAACGGGCGGCCGGAGGACGGCCGGCTCGCGAACGGGCGGCCGGAGGACGAGGCGGTCGAGGTCCGCTTCGAGGGGCTCCCGCACGGCACCGGCCCGGCGACGTGGGGACAGCGGACGATCTGGGCACCGATCTCCTGGTACGCCCCGGACGACCACTACTTCAACATCGCGCTGCCCGTGGAGCTGCGCCACCCCGTCGAGCCGGCCGCCTTCGGCGCGGCGGTGCGGGCGCTGCTGGAACGGCACGAATCGCTCCGCACGCTCTACCGCACCGGCCCCGACGGCGCGCTGGACCAACTGTTGCAAGGCGCCGGCCTGCTGCGCGTCCGGCTGGTCCGGGCGCCGGACGGCGAACCGCTGCCCGCCGTCCTGGAGCGGCTCGCCGCGCAGGACCGGGCCGTCCGGTTCCAGCTGCTCGCGGACCCCGCACCGGCGGCACCGGCCGACGGCCCCGACGGAGACGGCCTGCCGGTGCGGGTCAGTGCCGTCCTGGTGGACGGGCTGGTCGCCGGGGCCGTGCTCACCGTCGCCCACATCGCCGCCGACGGCACCGGCGCCCAGGTGGTCCGGGACGACCTGCGCCGCCTCCTCGCCCAGCAGCGCCGCCGCCCGGGCACCCTGCCGCCCCCGGTGCCGGGCCGGCAGCCGAGGGAACAGGCCGCGTACGAGGCGGGCCCGCAGGCCACCGCCCGGAGCGCGGCGGCCGTCGCCCTCTGGAGCCGACAGCTCGCCGGGATCCCGGCCTCGCTCTGGCCCGCGGAGGCCGGCCCCGGCGAGCCCGAGCGGTGGTGGGAGGGCGGGCTGGTCTGTCCCCGGCTCGACCTGGCGAGCCGGGCCGCCGCGGTGCGCACCGGCACCTCCGCCAGCGCCGTCGTGCTGGCGGCCGTCGGCCTGGAACTGGGCGCGCGCACGGGGGCCGCGGCGGTGCCGCTGAAAGTGATCCTCGGCAACCGGGTGAGCGAGCCCCAGCGCACGGCGGTCGGCGCCTTCGCCCAGAACGGGCTGGTCGTCCTCGGCACGGCGGGCGGCTTCGACGACCTCGCCCGGCAGGCCTGGCGGGCCCAGCTGCAGACCTCCCGGCACGGGCACTACGACCCGGGGGCGCTCGCGGCGGCCGTACTCGCGGAGGAGAAGCGGCGCGGCACCGGGATCGACCTCAACGCGCTCTTCAACGACCACCGCGAGCCGGAGCGCCCGTCCGTCGGCGGCCAGCTGGCCGAGCCGGGGGCGCCGGAGGAGGCTCCGGCCGGGCGGTTCGGTTGGCGGTCGCGGTGGGCGCGGCAGGACAGCAAGTTCTTCTTCGGCCTGGCGCACCGGGACGGCGAGGCGGTCGCCACCCTCCTGGTGGACACCCGGTACTTCCCGGCGGACGGGGTGGAGCCGTTCCTGCGCGCCGTCGAGGACCGGGTGACGGCCGCCGCGGCGGGCTGAGCCCGGCACCGCTCCCCCGCACCGGTCCCCCGGTGTGGCGGACACCCGGCGTGCTGGACACGCCGAGGCCCCCGGACTCGCCCGAGGGCGGCCCGGGGGCCGTCACGCCGCCGCTCCGACGCTCAGCCCGGGGCGCCCCCCGCCTGTTCCGCGATGCCGTGGCCGGCCACCAGGTGTTCGGCGAGCGCGCTGAGACTGCGCAGGAAGTCACCGTCCCCGTCGAGGTCGAGGAACACCTCGTAGCGGGTCTCCACCGCGTCCACCAGGCGCAGTTGGACGAGCGAGCCGATGCCGAGGGCGACGAACGGCGTGTCGGCGGCGGCCAGCAGCTCGGCGGCGGTCAGCTCGCCGTCGCTGGCCTCGGAGACGATGCCGGCGAGCGCGGCCAGCAGGCCGGTCCCCCGCCCGGTGTCCAACTGGTCGGTCATGTCAGCTCCTTGACGGCCTCGGCGATCTCGGCCACGGTCGGGGTGTCGAAGAAGACGTCGAGGTCGATCTCCACGCCGAACGACTTGCGGATCCGGGCGGCGATCTGGATGAACACCAGCGAGTGGGCGCCGAGGTCGAACAGGTCCTCGTCCCCGCCGATGTCCGCGATGCCGAGCACGTCCGAGCAGATCTCCGCGAGCTCGGCCGCGACCGGATCGAGCGGGTCGACCGGGGTGACCGGGTCGAGCGGGGCCGCCGCGACGGAGCAGGGCCCCGGTTCGGCCGGTGGTCCCGCCGCAGGACCGACGTCGCCGGGCGCGGGCAGGGCTCGGCGGTCGAGCTTGCCGTTGGGGGTGAGCGGCATCGCGGCCAGCGGCACGAACAGCTGCGGCACCATGAAGCCGGGCAGCGTCCGCCGCAGGTGCTCGCGCAGCTCGGCGGGGGCCGGCGGTTCCGTGGCCGACGGGTCGATCACCAGGTGGGCGAGCAGGCGCGGCTCACCGGCGGCGTCCTGGTCGACGGTGACGGCGGCCTCGCCGACGGCCGGGTGGTCGAGCAGCCGGGCCTCGATCTCGCCGAGCTCGATCCGGTGCCCGCGGATCTTGACCTGGTGGTCGACCCGCCCGAGGAAGTCGAGCTCGCCCCCCGCCGTCCAGGCGGCCAGGTCGCCGGTCCGGTAGAGCCGGGAGCCGGGTGGTCCGAACGGGTCCTCGACGAAGCGCTCGGCGGTCAGCTCGGGCCGGCCGAGGTAGCCGTGGGCGACGCCGTCCCCGCCCAGGTACAGCTCGCCGGCGACGCCGACGGGCAGCGGGCGGCGGTGCGGATCGAGCACGTAGGCGCGGGTGTTGGCGATCGGGCGGCCGATGCCCACCGACTCCGCCTCGGCCGGGATCTCCGCGCAGGTCGACCAGACGGTGGTCTCGGTGGGCCCGTACACGTTGAACAGCCGTGCGGTGCGCGCCCGCAGCTCGCGGGCGAGCGGCAGCGGCAGCGCCTCACCGCCGACCAGGCCGGTGACGGCGGCCACGCCGGTGCCGGCGGCCGGGCCCTGGTCCGCGGCCGAGCCCTGGTCCGCGGCCGGGTCCGCGGCCGGGTCCGGGTCCGCGCTCGCACCGGTCAGGATCACCCGCCAGCCGGAGGGCGTGGCCTGGACGTGGGTGACGCCCTCGCGGCGGATCAGGGCGTTCAGGCCCGGGCCGTCCAGCGCGAGCCCGTCCGGCGCGAGCACCAGCCGCCCGCCGGTGACCAGCGGCAGGTAGAGCTCCAGACCGGAGATGTCGAAGGAGAGCGAGGTGAGGCCGAGCCACACGTCGTCCGCGCCGGAGCCGAGCCGGTCGGCGAACGAGCTGAGCAGGTTGACCAGGGCCCGGTGCCCGACCTCGACGCCCTTGGGCACACCGGTCGAACCGGAGGTGTAGAGGACGTACGCGCGGTCCTGCGGGCCGGGGGCGGTGGTCGGCTCGAACGCGGCCCCGGGGCTCACCGGCTCGTCCAGCCGCAGCACCACGGGTGCGGCGGCCGCCACCTCGGGAGCCAGGTCACCGTCGGTGAGCAGCAGGGCGGCGCCGGAGTCGGCGAGGACGAAGGCCAGCCGGTCGGCGGGGTAACCGGGGTCGAGCGGGAGGTAGCCGGCCCCGGTGCGGAGGACGGCGAGCAGGGCCACCGGGAGCCGGGAGGTGCGGTCGAGGTGGAGCGCGACCAGGGAGCCGGCGCCGATGCCCAGCGCGGCCAGCCGGCCCGCCAGTTCGACGGACCGTTCGCGCAGTTCGCGGTAGTCGAGGGTGGCGTCGGCGGCGGTGACGGCGACGGCCCGCGGGGCGGCCTCGGCCTGCGCGTCGAACAGGTCGACGACGGTGCGGTCCGCCGGGTAGCGGCGGGCGGTGTCGTTCCACGCCTCGGTGACCAGGTGGAGCTCGTCGGCGCCGAGCAGCGGCAGGGCGTCGACGGGGGTGGCCGGGTCGGCGATCGCGGCGCCGAGCAGGGTCTCGAAGTGTCCGGCGATCCGCTGCGCCGCCTCGGGGGCCAGGACGGACGGGTCGTACTGAAGGCTGAGCCGGCAGCCGTCGGGGTCGTCGACCACCTGGATGTGCAGGGTGTTGCGCGCGGTCCGGTTGAACAGCATCCGGTCGACGCGGGCTTCGGTGCCGGTGAAGGCCGGCTCCCCCGCCTGACCGGGCATGACCGCCCCGCCGGGAGTGGCCGCCCCGCCGGGAGTGACCGCCCCGCCGGGAGTGACCGCCCCGCCGGGAGTGACCGCCCCGCCGGGAGTGACCGCCTGGCCGCCGGTGCGGCGCCGGTAGCCGAAGGAGACCGGGGTGAGGCCGACGCGCGGGGTGAGCCCGCCGACGGCGGCGCCGAGCGGCACCGTCCGGAACCGGTACAGCTCGCGCAGCCCGGCCCGGACGGCGGTGGCGAACCCGGCGAAGCCTCCGGCCGGCTCGCCGTCGGCCGGCGCGTGGTGCGGCAGCTCGTTGACGAACAGGCCGATCTCGCCGGCCAGTTCGGGCGTCCGGGTGGAGAGCGGCAGGGACACCGGGGTGTCGGTGTTGCCGTAGCGGCGGAGCAGCGCGTGCACGGCGGTCAGCAGGAACTCGAAGGTGGTCACCCCGCAGGCGCGGGCGGCCGCGCCGAGCGCGGCGGCGTCCAGTGTGCGGGTGACGGCCTCGCCGGGGCCGGCGCCGTGCGCCGTCCGGCGGACGCCGGGCAGCAGCACGTCGGCGGAGTCGGACCAACGCGGGCCGAACCAGTCGGCGGCCTCCCGGACCAGCGCCTCGTCCGGTGCGGGCGCGCTCGGGAAGCGGCGGGTGCCCGTGGTGGGTGCCGGCGTGCCGGCGACCAGGGCGTTGTAGGCCGTGGCCAGGTCGGCGACCAGGACGTCCTTGGAGATGCCGTCGAACACGGCGTGGTGGGCGACGACCAGCAGGTCAGCGCGCCCGTCGGGGCCGTGGACGAGGCTGAAGCGGGCGAGCGGGCCGGTGGCCAGGTCGAACGGCCGGAGGGTCTCCTCGGCGAGCAGCTCGGCCGGGCCGCCTGGGCCGCCTGCGCCGCCGGAGCCGTCCAAGCTGCCGGAGCCGCCGGCGGCCGCGTCGAGCTCGGTGACGGCGAAACCGGCTGCGGCGGGCTGGAGTTCGAGCCGGCCCTCGTGCTCGACCAGCCTCGCGCGCAGCGCCGGGTGCCGCTCGACGACGGCGGCGCAGGCGGCGATCAGGGCGGCGGTGTCCACCCGGTCGAAGGTGATCAGCAGCGGCAGGTGGAAGCCGGTACGGGCGGCGCCGAGGCGTTCGGTGAGCCAGATGCCCTGCTGGGCGAGGGACGCGGGGACGGCTGCGGCCGCGTCCGTGATCGGCCTCGGTTCCGGGATGTGCTCAGGCATCGACAACTCGCTTCAGGGTCGGGTCGGGAGGTTGCCACGGGGAGAGGGAGGCGCGAGGCACGCCGCGGCGGCCCGGGTGACGGCGGATCCGGGCGACGGCGGGTGGGCCCGGCGCACCCGGAGGTGAGCGGCGGCGGGGAGCCGCCGGCCGCGCGGCGGCCCGGTCAGGCCGGAGCGGCGAGCAGTTCACGCACGGCGCGCTTGAGCGGCTTGCCGCCCTCGTTGCGCGGCAGTGCCTCCAGGGTGGTGATCCGGGTGGGGATCTCGTGTGCGGCGAGCCGGGCGGCGAGGAAGGCGCGGAAGTCCGCCGGGTCGAAGGCGGCGCCGGAGGTCGGGACGACGGCCGCCGCCACGCTCATCCCGAGCACGGGGTGCGGGAGGCCGACCACGGCCACCTCGGCGACCGCCGGGTGCTCCAGCGCGGCGGCCTCGACCTGGAGCGTGGAGACCTTGAACGCGCCGGACTTGATGACGTCGGACTCGCGGTCCACCAGGTGCAGGTAGCCGTCCTCGTCCAGGAAGCCGACGTCGCCCATCCGCACCCAGCCGGTCCGGAAGACGGCGGCGCCGGCCTCGGCGTCACGGTAGTACGCGCGCTGGGCCCCGGGGGTCCTCAGGTGGACGTCCCCGGTGTCCCCCGCCGGCAGTGGGCGGCCGTCGGGCCCGGCCACCATCACGCCGCCGCGGGCGGCGAGGCCGAGCGCGGTGGGCCGGGCCGGGTCGTAGACCATCGCGGTCTGCGCGGGCGCGGCTTCGGTGGAGGTGTAGTAGTTGACCACGGTGGCGTTCGGGAACGCTTCGGTCAGCGCGGTGGCCACGGTGGGCGGCAGGGCGGCCGCGGTCGAGCCGAGCAGCCGGACCGAGGTGAGGTCGAAGCGGGTGTGCACCCCGGCGTTCAGCAGTTCGGCGGCCATCGCCGGGACCACGAAGACGCTGCCGACCCCGCGCTGTTCGATCAGCCGGGCGAAGCGACCCGGGGTGAAGCGGGTCGCCACCAGGGCGGCCGGATGCGCGTCCAGGGCGTTGACCAGCATGGTCTGGCCGGCGTTGGTGCCGACCGCGAAGGAGTGCAGGAACTCCTCGGAGTGGGCCAGCGGCCGGTGCCGGGCGCCCGGCCGGGTGCCGTGCACCACGTTGCCGTGGGCGGCCAGTACGCCCTTGGGACGGCCGGTGGTACCGGAGGTGTAGAGCAGTTGGGCGAGCGCGTCCGGTCCGACCTGCGGCAGCGGGCCGGCCTCCGCCGCGTCCGCGGTGACCGCCAGGGACTCGGCCTCGGCCTCGACGGCGAGTTCGGCCGCGGTGGTGGTCCACCAGGGCCCGGCGGGGACGGCGGCGGCCGGGCCGGCGATCAGACCGGCCGCCTCGCAGTGACCGAGCACGTAGGCGACCGCCTCGGCCGGCAGCCGGTCCGAGACCGGCACGGCGACGGCGCCGGCCCGGGTCACCGCGCAGTAGTGGACGGCGAAGTCCGGCCAGTCGCGCAGGCCGAACAGCAGGCCCACCCGGTCACCGGGGCGGATCCCCCGCCGGACCAGCGCGACGGCGACCGCGGTCGACCGCTCCCGCCACTGGGCGAAGGTCAGCCGCTGCCCGTCGTCGGTGCTGATCGCCGTCCGGTCGGGCTGCGCCGCCGCCCGCAGGTCCAGCAGGCCGTGCACGGTGTGGCCGCGAGCTCCGTGACGGGCCGCCGCCCCGGCGCGCGGCCGCGCGGTTGCCCCGGACGACCCCGCGGAGTCTTCGATGTCGCCAACGGCAACTCTGCGCATGGAACTTGACACTCTCCCCGTTGCCCCTCCAGGTCAGCTCCGAACACCTCTCGATGGGGTATTGGTCCAGACCTGGCTGAGAGATTGGCATAGACCAACTAGGGGGTCAAGGATTCTCGTGGATCTTCCCGCCGGGGGCGGCCTCCAGGCCGACCGACGCCCGCCCCGGCTTTCTCAACCAAATGGTTGTACAAGCGGGCGGAGCGGCGTAGCGTTGTTCTCAACCACATGGTTGAGGAAGAGCAGGGGTGCACGCCGTGGCCGTCGACCAGCTGTCCCGGGCGTTCGTCGCCCTCGCCGATCCGACGCGGCGCGACATCGTCGCCCGCCTCTCGGTGCGCGACGCCACCGTCGGGGAGCTGGCGGAGTCGTACGCCATGTCGATGCAGGCCGTGTCCAAGCACCTCAAGGTGCTGGAGGAGGCGGGGCTCGTGAGCCGCAGCCGCGACGCGCAGCGCCGGCCCTGTCACCTCGAACCGCAGGCCCTCGATCTGATGACGACCTGGATCGAGCGGTACCGGCAGCGGGCCGAGCACCGGTTCCGCCGCCTGGACGCCGTCCTCGCGGCGATGGACGACCGGGACGACGCCACGGCCACCGGATCCGCCCGGGTCACCGCGGCGGCCGAGACCCCCGAGGCCCCCACGTCCAGCGCGGCCGCCGAGTCCACCGTGGCCGCTTCCGAACAGGGCGCCCCGCCCAGCAGCAATCCTCCCGAGTAGAGCCAAGGAGCACCGTCATGACCTCCACCCATCACCACGAGACCCGGATCGACGCGGACCCGGCCCTGCCCACCATCCGGATCGTGCGCGAGTTCGACGCCCCGCCCGAGCGCGTCTTCCGGGCCTGGACCGACCCCGAGCTGGTCACCCGGTGGCTCGGCCCCGAGGGCCTCACGATGAAGATCGACGTCTGGGAGGCCCGCACCGGCGGCCGCTACCGCTACTCGGCCCTGTCCGAGGGCGCGACCATCGCCTCCTTCTACGGCTCCTTCCACGAGGTCCGGCCGAACAGCCGGCTCGTGCAGACCTTCACCTACGAGGGCGAACCGGACGGCGTCTTCCTCGAGACCATGCTCTTCGAGCCGCTCGGAGCTGGACGCACCCGGATCACCGGGCTCTCGGTGACCGACACGATCGCCGCCCGCGACGCCCTGATCGCCAGCGGCATGGAACGCGGCGTGGTCGAGGGCTACGCGAAGCTGGACGCCCTGCTCGCCGCCGACTGAGCCCCTTCCCGCCCGCCCTCAGGCCCCGTTGAGGAGAGCACGGCGACCGCCTCGACCTCGACCAGCTGGTCGGCGTACCCCAGCACCGAGACGCCCAACAGGGTGCTGGGGACGTCGTGACTCCCCAGGTACGAGCGGTAGACCTCCCAGACCTTGACGAGGTCGCTCTGCTCGGCGGAGGCGACGTACACCGTGGTCCGGACGAGGTCGGTGAGCGCGGCGCCCTCGCCCTCCAGCACGGCTATCAGGTTCCGCATCACCTGGTGGGCCTGGCCCTCGTGGTCACCGACCGCGACCGTCCGCCCCTCGGCGTCGAGCGGGCAGGCGCCGGCCAGCCAGAGCGAGCGGACGGGGGCGTCGACGGCCGCGCCGTAGGCGTAGTCCACCGCCTGGGTGAGCCGGTGGTTGCGGATCAGCCGGACAGCGCTGCTCATGGGGCACTCCCAAGGTCGAACGGTCGTGTGCGCCTCATCGTTGGCGACCCCTGAGCACCCGTCAAACCATTTACCGGTGCCCGCCGTGCGGCGTCCGGGCCGTCCTCCGCGCGGTTCACCGTTGCGGGTGATGGCGGTCCGGACCACCGGGCCGGGATCCTGGTAGCCCGCCGTCCACCAGGGAGTTCGCCATGGCAGATCCGCACTCGGACCGGAGCGTCGGCCGCCGCCGGCTGCTGGGGCTGGCACTGGCCGCGGGCGCCGGTCCCGCCCTCGCCGCCGGGACGGCCTCGGCCGCCCCCGCTCCCTCCCCCGCTCCCGCTCCCGTCCGCGCCACCGGCCGCCGCTCCGGCGGTCCCGCCGCCTGGGGCCTCGCGGCCGCCGAGGTGGCGGCCGAGCAGCTCGGAGTGCCGTACGCGTGGGGTGGCGGCGACCGGCTCGGCCCGGGCCTCGGTTTCTGCGACGAGGAGAACGGCTACCTGGACGGCCAGTGCCTCGGCGAGAGCACGGTCGGCTTCGACTGCAGCGGGCTCTCGCTCTACTGCTGGTACCGGGCGAGCGGCGGCGCGGTGGAGCTCGCCCACTACACCGTCGCGCAGTACCACCGGTCCGCGCCGGTGGACCGCGCCGCCCTCCTCCCGGGCGACCTGCTGTTCTTCTCCCGCCCGGACGCCCCGCTGCACCACGTCGGCGTCTACGTCGGCGACGGCGCGATGATCCACGCCCAGCACACCGGCACGCTCGTCGCCCGCCTCCCGGACGTGTTCGACGACCCGCACTGGGGCGGCGAGTTCGCCGGCGCCCGCCGGCCCCAGCCGCTCGCCTGAGCGCTCCGGCCCGCCCGCGCCGACCGCTCCCCGCGCGGCCTCGTCTCCCGTGGCCCGGGGCGTGCCCGGCTCAGGGCGTGCCCGGCTCAGGGCGTGCCCGGCAGCCCCTGGTGAACGCGGCTCAGCAGCCCGTGGAGGGTGCGGCGCTCCTCGGCGTCGAGCGGCGCGAGGATCGCGTCCTGGACGGCGCGGGCCTCGGCATCGAGCTCGGCCAGGGCGGTCCGGCCGTCCGCGGTGATGCTGACCAGGACGCGCCGGCGGTCGGCGGTGTCACGGGTCCGCTCGACGTACCCCGCGGCGGCCAGCTGGTCGGCGACCTTGGCCATGTCGCTGGCGTCCACGCCGAGCCGGCGCACCAGGTCGCGCTGCGCGTGCGGCCCGAAGTCGGCCAGTGCGGCGAGCACCGCCATGTCCCAGAGCCGCAGTCCGCGCCGCGCCAACCGGTCGGCCAGCCGGCCGCGGGCGGTCTTGCCCGTCCGCGAGAGCAGGTAGGTGGTCAGGTCCAGCAGGGTCGGCGGGGTGGACCGCTCACCGGGCCCGGCCGTCGCACGCCCGGCCGCCGTGGACCCGACGCTCGCGGCACCCGCACCGCTCTCTGCGCTCTCGGAAGTCATGGCAGAAGTCTAAGGTGCAGTCCTATAGTGGGTGGAGACCCACTAATTATTCCGTGCGCCGTGCGCCGCCCGACCCCAGGAGCCCGTCGTGGACGCCCTGTACAACCGCCTGCTCGTCTCCCGCTTCGCCGAGTGCTTCGAGTTCTACCGCGCGATCCTGCCGCCGCTGACCGGCGCCACCCTGGTCAAGGGCTCGCCCGAGGGTCCGTACGCCAACTGGGACGTCGCCGACCAGGCCCTGCTGGCGCTGTACGACCGGGCGCTGATGGCCGTCACCCTGGGCACCGCCGGACTCCCCGCCGAGCCGCCGGCCGTCCAGGACACCGCCATGCTGGTGTTCCGGGTGGACAACGTGGACGAGGCCCTCTCGCTCTGCCTGCGCAACGGCGGCTCCCTCGCCGCCGTCGCCACCGACCGCCCCGAGTGGGGGCCGAACCTGCGCAGCGCCCACCTCCGCGACCCCGAAGGCCGCCTGATCGAGCTCCAGTCCTACTGACCGGCCGTCCGCCGGCTCTCCGGGCGTGCGCGAGGCCCGCTCGGGGAGCCGGCCGGAACCACGCCTTCCCGCTACTCCGCCAGGAGCAGCCGGCGGTCGGCCGGCCGGTTCGCCGCGCCGTCCGCGTGGGCGGGGGCGTCGACCCGGGAGTCGGTGGAGCAGCCGTGCCCCAGCAGCGGGCCACGTCCGTCGGCACCGGGGACGTGGCCGACCACCGCCGCGCAGTAGCGGGTGTCCGGGACGGGCAGCGGCCGCAGCGCGGCGGGTGAGGCCGGGGCGGACGACGCCGGGGCGGCGACGGCCGCACCGCTCAGGGCGAGGCAGACCGCCGCCGCGGGGGCGGCGAGCCACCGGGAGAGCCGGACGGGAGTGGAACGCACGAGGGGAACCTCCAATCGGGGGGCGCGGCGGTCGTGGGCGGACCGCCGCGCCCATTCGAACGGCGGGCGCACCGGCCCGGCGGGCCGACACACCGCACACCCCGCTAGTCGTACGTGTACGACTTGGCGCCCCCCGGCGCCTGCCCGCCGGCCGTCGGCCCCCCTCACGCCCCCTCACGCCCGACCGTCGGTCCCCCCCTCGCGCCCGGCCGCCGGCCTCCGCACACACGGCGGCCGGTGCCGCCGCTCACACCCGGCCCGGCAACGCCCCTCACGCCCGGGCGTCCGCCGCCTCCCACAGCTCGGTGCCGCACGCCGCCACCAGGGCGCCGATCCGGGCCAGCGCCTCCTCGGCCGGCAGCGGATCGAGCCGGCGTCCGTCCCGCAGCCGCAGCGCCACCCGCTCGTCCACCGCCTCCCTGGGGCCGATCACCGCCTGGTACGGCACCAGCCGGGCCTCCCTGATCCGGGCCCCCAGGCTGCCGCGCTCCGGCCCGGCCACCTCGGCCCGCAGCCCGAGGTCGAGGCAGCGCCGCCGGAGCCGCTCGGCCTGCGGCACCTCCTCCTCGGAGACCGGCAGCAGGACGAGCTGGGTGGGCGCGAGCCAGGCCGGGAAGGCGCCGCCGTACAGCTCGATCAGGTGGGCGACCACCCGCTCGACACTGCCGATGACGCTGCGGTGGACCATCACCGGCCGGTGCTTGGCGCCGTCCGCGCCGATGTAGTGCAGACCGAACCGCTCCGGCTGGTGGAAGTCGATCTGCACGGTGGACAGGGTGGACTCGCGCCCGGCGGCGTCGGCGATCTGGACGTCGATCTTCGGCCCGTAGAACGCGGCCTCGCCCTCCGCCGCCTCGAACGGCACCCCGGAGCGCTCCAGCACCTCGGTCAGCAGTCCGGTGGCCCGCTCCCAGAGCAGCGGGTCCGCCACGTACTTGCCGCCCTCGCCGGGCAGCGAGAGCCGGTAGCGGACCGGACGGACGCCGAGCGCCCGGTGCGCCTCGCGGATCAGCTCCAGCGCGGCCACCGCCTCGTCGGCGGCCTGCTCGGGGGTGCAGAAGACGTGCGCGTCGTTCAGCTGGATCGCCCGCACCCGGGTGAGCCCGCCCAGCACCCCGGACAGTTCGGACCGGTACATGCCGCCCAACTCGGCCATCCGCAGCGGGAGTTCCCGGTAGCTACGGGCGCGCGAGCGGTAGATCAGGGCGTGGTGCGGACAGAGGCTGGGCCGCAGCACGACCTGCTCGGAGCCGAGGTCCATCGGCGGGAACATGTCGTCGCGGTAGTGCGACCAGTGGCCGGAGATCTCGTACAGCTCGCGTTTGCCGAGCACCGGCGAGTACACGTGCCGGTAGCCGGCCCGGCGCTCGCGACCGCGGATGAACTCCTCCAGGGCGTGCCGGACGGCGGCGCCGTCGGGCAGCCAGTACGGCAGGCCGGCGCCCATCAGCGGGTCGGTGTCGAACAGGTCGAGCTCGCGGCCGAGGCGGCGGTGGTCGTTCACGGCGGTTCTCCACTCAGGATCTGCGGGCGAGTGGTCCACCGGTACGACGAAGCCCCGGGGCACTCGCCCCGGGGCTTCGGACTTGGTCAGCAGTCAGCGCGCCGGGACTCTCTCCGGCGTCGTCGTCTGGACGGCTGCGGCGCGCTTCATGCCGCCCACCGTAGCAGGGCGGCGGCGCGCGCGGCGATCACTTTTCCCCGCGGCCGGCCCTCAGTACAGGACCTCGCAACCGCGCCCGGAGAGCGCGTCGAGCAGCCGGGCTGAGGGGGTCGCCTCGTTCCAGCGCAGGTCGAGCTTCTCCAACGCCGGCAGCGCGGCCGGCTCGGCCAGCCACTCGGGGAGGGTGGCGATCCGGTTGCCGCGCAGGTCCAGGCGGCGCAGCAGCGGCAGTCCGGCGAGCTGCGGCGGGACTTCGGCGAGGGCGTTCTCCCGGAGCTCCAGCTCGCGCAGTTCGGCGAGCTCCGCCACGGACGGCGGCAGCGCCGTCAACCGGTTCCCGCGCAACCAGAGTTCGCGCAGCCCGCCGAGTCGGCCGAGCGAGTCCGGCAGCGCGGTGAGCCGGTTGTGCTGCGCCCGGAGTTCGACCAGGGCGGCCATCTCGCCGAGGGTTTCCGGGAGTTCGGTGAGGTGGTTCTCGCCGACGTTGAGGTAGCGCAGCGCGGTGAGCCGGCCGAGCGTCTCCGGCAGCCGGGTGAGCGCGTTGTCGTGCAGGTAGAGGAATCCGGCGAGCCCGGTGAGCTCGCCGAGCTCCTCCGGCACGGCGGTGAGCGCGTTGTGCCCGAGGTCGAGGGTCCGCAACCGCTGCAAACCCCCGATCCCGGGCGGCAGTTCGCTCAGGCCGGTCTCCGCGAGGATCAGCACCGTCAGCTCGGTGCGCTCCCAGACGCCTTCGGGCACGGTGCCGAGCGGCTGCCGCCAGAGGTTGAGGATGGTGTCCGTCACGCGGGCCATTCTCCCGCGTCGTCCCCGGCCGTCGGGGCCGGTCCGTTGCCGGGGCCGCCGGGGCGCGACGCCCGTGCCGCGGCCCGCCGCCGGAGTGGCGGGCGTTCCGTGCCCCGCCGGCACCGGCACGGCCCGGACAACGGCACGGCCCGGGCAGCGACACGACCCCGGCAGCGGCACGACCCCACACCGGCACGGCCGGGCGGCGGCGAGGTGGTCAGAACGCCGTGTCCCCCGCGGCGCCCGGGCGGGCCAGTCACGCTGAGTGAGGTGCGCTGCGGATGGCACCCCTTCGGGTGGCGTTCCGGCGCCACCGCGGCCCGCGACGAGCGGACCACGTCCCGTGTCCCCTCCGGCCCCCGGCACGCGGCGCAGCCGTCGACGCCGCGCGGGTCGGCTCGCCCTGACACGGCCGGGGCCTCCGTGCGACGGTGGATACGGGACCGCGGCCCCCGGGCACGCGCGCCGGTGCCGCGTGAGGGTCCCAGCCGACCGGGGTGATCAGCTCCTGGAGGATGCGTCATGCGGGCGAGGGACAGGGCACCGGGCAGGCCTCGGGGCGAGCACGCGGCGCGGTCCCGCGGCGCGGCGGAGGGCCGACCGCCGGGCCGGCGGGCCCCCGAGCACGAGGCCGGGCGCACCCGGCGGGCGACCGCGTGGGGCAGGGCGAAGTACGCGGGGTCGTGGGCCGAGTACCTGCGGCACCGGCTGGACGCGTTCGACCTCATCACCCACGCCATGCAGCTGGCCGCCACGCTGCTCCTGTGCGCGATCCCGTTCGTCCTCATCACCTCCGCCCTCGCCGGGCGGTCGGCGGTGTCGGCGCTGACGCTGCGGCTGGGACTGAGCCACGAGGCCGCCGCCGACGTCGGTGACCTGTTCGCCTCCTCCGTGGTCACGTCCGGGGCGGTCACCGGCATGTCGTGGGTCTTCTTCCTCCTGGGCGGTCTCGCCACCGCCGGCTCGCTCCAGAGGCTGTACCAGCAGATGTTCGAGCTGCGTCCGCTGGGGCCGCGGGACCGGCTGCGGTCGCTGCTCTGGCTGGCCCTGGTCGTGGGCTGGGCCGCCCTGGGCACCGCCGTGGGGAAGTGGCTCTCCGCGGGCGCACCGGTCCTGTGGTGGCTCCTCAACGTCCCGGCGTTCATCGGCTTCTGGTGGTTCACGATGTGGTTCCTGCTGGGCGGGCGGATCGCCTGGCGCCGGCTGGTGCCGTGCGCGGTCGCCACCGGTCTGTACTGGACCGGGATGCTGGTCGTCTTCCACTCCATGTTCTCCGGCATGATCACCGGCTACGACAGGGAGTACGGGCCGATCGGGGTCGTGTTCGCCCTCATGGCGCTCTTCATCGCGATCGGAGTGGTGATCATCCTGGGCGCGGCCACGGGCATGATGTGGCACGACCGCGGCATGTCCGTCCGGGCCGCGCTCACCCGGCTGAGGCGGGCGTCATGATGCCCGGCGGCGGCACGGCGCCCGAGGATCCGCCCCCGGGCCCGGCGGAAGGCCGGCCCTCGGCCCGCAGGGTCATCTGGACCGTGATCCGGGTGGCCGGCACGGTCATCGCGCTGGTCGCCCTGTACTACGTGCTGCCCCTGGACCACTCGTCCACGCAGGTCACCGTCTCGATGCTCCTCGTCGGGCTCGCGGGATTCGTCGCCCTGGTGGCCGTCCAGGTCCGCTCGATCATCCGCTCCCGGCACCCCGGGCTGCGGGCCGCCGAGGCGCTGGCCACCAGCGTCCCGTTCTTCCTGCTGCTGTTCGCCTCCACCTACGTCGGGCTGGCGGCACTGTCGCGGAACAGCTTCGGCGGGCCGCTGTCCCACACCGACGGGCTGTACTTCACCGTCACCGTGTTCTCCACCGTCGGGTTCGGCGACATCACCGCCAAGAGCGACACGGCCCGGCTGGTGGTCACCGTCCAGATGCTCGCCGACCTGGTGGTCCTCGGCCTGGCCGTCAAGCTCATCGTGGGGGCGGTCCACCGCGGCCGGCAGCGCAGGGCCGACCGGAGCGGCACCCGGGACGGAGGCGAAGGACGATGACGGCGACCGGGCCGAGCGGGACGGAACCGCCGGCACCCCGGCGGCACGGGGCACCCGGGCGGCACGGGGGCCGCCGGCCCACCGGTGCCCCGGTGACGTTCGTCGACCACGTGCTCCCGGACGGCGTCGTGGTCCGCTGGGAGTCGCGGCGCCACCGCAAGCACCAGCAGCCCGCCGGCGACTCGACCTGGTGGGCTCCCGCCGCCCGCGGCTGGTGGATCGCGGTGCTGTTCGCCGTCGGGTCGCTGCTGTTCGCCGTCGGGTCGGTGCCCGGCTACACCGAGGCGGTCGGCGCACGGTGGGACACCGTCACCTACTTCGTCGGGTCGCTGTTCTTCACCGCGGCGTCGTTCCTCTGCTACCGCGAGGCGGTCGACGCCGCCCCACCGGCGGACAACCCCGCGCACCGGCGGTTCCTCGTCCGCCAGCCACGGCGGATCGACTGGTGGGCCACCGCGATCCAGCTGGTCGGCACCCTGTACTTCAACGTCAGCACGGCCGTCGCCATGGCCGGCCACCTGTCCGCGGCCACCGCCCACCAGCACGTCTGGCGACCCGACGCGATCGGCTCGGTCTGCTTCCTCGTCTCCAGCCTCCTCGCCTGGTACGAGACCTGTCACGGCTGGGCGGCCTGGCGGCCGACGGCCTGGTCGTGGTGGATCACGCTGGCCAACCTGGTCGGCTCCGTCGCCTTCGGCGTCTCCGCCGTGGCGGGGTACGTCAACCCGGTCACCGGCCAGGTCCGCAACGCCACGGAAGCCGACACGACGACCCTGATCGGCGCGGTCTGCTTCCTCGTCGGCGCCGTCCTGCTGCTGCCCGAACGCACCGAGGAGGCGCGCGACCACACCGCCGTGCCGACGGGCGGCGCCCTTCCTCCCCCGTAGGCGGCGGACCCCCTAGGCGGCGGACCCGTAGGCGGCGGACCCCTGGGCGGCGGACGCGCCCCGCCCGGCGCGGCCGTTCCCGGGATGGCGCACGCCCGGGTGCCGAGCCCCCGATCAGGGCCGTATCGTCCGATTCGGGTCCATCGCCCGATTCGGATCCACCATCCGATTCGGCCCCCGAACCGATACGTGAGGTGACCGGTGGCTCTGCACAACGCCCAGGAACCGGCGGCCGACGCGGCCGTCGACATCTTCGCCTCGCCGTTGAGCGAGCACCCGCTGCCCAAGCGGGCCATACCCGACTTCCCCGTCCCCCCGGCCGTGGTGTTCCAACTGCTGCGCAACGAGCTCCTGCTGGACGGCAACGCCGCGCAGAACCTCGCCACCTTCTGCACGACCTGGGCGGACGACGAGGTCCGCCGCCTGATGGACCTGTGCCTCGACAAGAACATCGTCGACAAGGACGAGTACCCGCAGACCGCGGAGATCGAGTCCCGCTGCGTGAACATCCTCGCCGACCTCTGGCACGCCCCGGCCGGCTCCGGCGACGCCAACGCGGTCGGCTGCTCCACCACCGGCTCCAGCGAGGCGGCCATGCTCTGCGGCCTCGCCCTGAAGTGGCGCTGGCGGGACCGGCGCCGCGCCGCCGGCAAGCCGACCGACCGGCCGAACCTGGTGTGCGGGCCGGTACAGGTCTGCTGGGAGAAGTTCGCCCGCTACTTCGACGTCGAGCTGCGCCAGGTGCCGGTGGAACCCGGGGCGACCGGGCTGCAACCGCACCAGCTGCGCGAGTACGTCGACGAGAACACCATCGGCGTCGTCGCGATCCTCGGCGTCACCTACACCTGCACCTACGAACCGGTCGCGGAGATCGCCGCGGAGCTCGACCGGATGCAGGTGGAGTCCGGCCTCGACGTCCCGCTGCACGTCGACGCCGCCTCCGGCGGATTCATCGCGCCGTTCCTCCACCGCGACCTGGTCTGGGACTTCCGGCTGCCGCGGGTCGCCTCGATCAACGCCTCGGGCCACAAGTACGGCATGGCTCCGCTCGGCGTCGGGTGGGCGCTGTGGCGCGACCAGGACGCGCTGCCCGAGGACCTGGTCTTCCACGTCTCCTACCTCGGCGGCGACATGCCGACCCTCGCCCTGAACTTCTCCCGCCCCGGCGGCCAGGTCGTCACCCAGTACTTCATGTTCCTGCGCCTGGGCCGCGAGGGGTACCGCCGGGTCTACCAGGCCTGCGCCGACACCGCCCAGCACCTCGCCCGGCAGATCGCCGACATGGGCCCCTTCACCCTGCTCTACGACGGCGCGGGCGCCCTGCCCGCCGTCTCGTACACCCTCACCGACCCCGCCTCGGTCGGCTGGAGCCTGTACGACCTCTCCGACCAGCTCCGCATGCGCGGCTGGCAGGTGCCCTCCTACCCGTTGCCGCCCGACCGCGAGGAGACCGTCATCCAGCGCGTCCTGGTCCGCCACGGGGTCGACCGGGACGAGATCGAGCTCCTCGCCGACGACATGCGCCGGGTGATCAAGCACCTCGACGAAGGCCGCCCGCGCGACGCGGACCGCGTCGGCTTCCACCACTGACCCGCCCGGGCCCCCGGCCCCCGGGCACCGCCCGCGACCCGGGGCCGGGGGCTGGGGGCTGGGGGCTGGGGTGGCGGCTCACCGGGCCGTGGGGCTTCACTGCAGGATGTTGATCGCGCGGGCGATCACCAGGGTGGCCACGATGAGGGAGGCCGCGGCCTCCACCATCATCAGCAGCTTGGCCCACCTCTTGATCGCGGAGACGTCGGTGGGACTGACCGCGGTCGCCGTCCAGAAGGCCAGCGCCAGGTAGTCGGTGAACTCCGGCACCCAGCCGGCGGGTGCGTAGGCCGTGGGCTGCATCTCGGGGAACACGAACGCCGGGTTCGCGAAGGGCCGGTGGGCGCGGGCGGCGGCGCCGCCGCGGTCCAGGTCCCAGTACCAGAGCGCGAAGGCGATCACGTTCGTCGCCCACGTCACTCCCCCGGTCGCCAGCAGGCCGGTGGCGTTGTCGGCGAACACCTTGTCGTTCGTCAGGATGTCCGCCACCAGGCGGACCCCCGCGTACAGGTTCGCGGCGGTGAGGAAGGCGATCAACGCCTCGGTGACCACCCTCAGCCAGGTCTTCCGACGGTCGATCCGCCCCGGGTCACCCATGATCAGCGCCGCCAGCAGCGTCATCAGGACCACCGGAACCACCCAGACCGGGTCCAGCCGGTAGGCCGCGGGAAGCGCCACGTGGAGCAGCGCGGCGGTCGCGATCGCCACCGCCACCGGCCACCAGTGCTCGCCGCGCACGGCGGCCCGATCGGGTGTCGCCGGCGGCGGACCGGCCGGGCCGGGGCTTGGTCCCATTTCCGCATTGTGACCTCCCCGACCCGGGCACGCCGGGTGACCCGCTCGGCCGGACACGCCGCGTGTCGCGGCGCCGGCCGGTCGGCGGCCCGCGAGGCCGCGCGGCGTCGTTTCCGTCCGGTCCCGCTGGGCAGCCGCGAGGCGGAGCCGTCCTACCCGGTCTCGCACGAGCCGCCGCTCGTCGACGCCCGCGGGGTCACCGCCGCTCCGGCCACCGCGACGACGGAGGGACGGAGGTCCTGCTGCGACCGACCGCCCCGGCCGCCCGACCGGCGGCCCCGCACCGCGAAGGGGTACCACCATGACGGAGCACGACGGCGAGCGCCTGCTCGCCCACTACCTCAACGACCACCTGGCGGGCTCGTACGGGGGTGCCGCCCTCGCGCGCCGGATCGCCCGGGAGCACGCCGACGGCCCGGCCGCGCCCGACCTGTGGCGGCTGGCCCGGGAGATCGCCGAGGACCGCGACGAGCTCGTCGACCTGATGCGCTCCTTCGGCGCACGGCCGCGGTGGCACCGGATGCTGCTGGGTGCCGCCGCCGAGAAGGCCGGCCGGCTGAAGCTCAACGGACGGCTGGTCCGCCGGTCGCCGCTGAGCGACCTGCTGGAGGTGGAGGCCATGCGCTCGGGCGTCCAGGGCAAACTCGCGCTCTGGCGGGCACTGCGCGCCGCGACCTCCGACGACCTGCTCGACTCGCGGCTGCGGCGCCTGGAGGCCCGGGCCGAGCGCCAGGCGGACATCCTCGACGCCCGTCAGGCCGAAGCCGCCCAGGTCGTGGGGCCGGTGCCGCCCCAGGAGCGGACGCCGTCGGGAAGCGCGCGGTCCTCGGTGCGCCCGGGGCCCGTCAGGCGCCGTGGGCCAGCCGGCGGCCCCGCTCCAGGAAGGCCGTGATGCCGCTGACGCCGCCGAGCTCGCGGATCGTCCGGGCGGCACCGAACGGCGCGTTCCAGAACTCGCCCTGCCGCGGGGTGTGCGGGCCGACGTAGGCGTACGGCTCCTGCCGGAACGCGTCACCGGGCGAGACGCCGTAGTTCACCCCGTCCGCGGTCACTCCGATGTCGAAGTGCTCGGGCCAGATCACCGGATCCACGTCCGGGAACAGTCCGCGCAGCGCGGCGTCGCCGAGCGCGAAGCAGTGTGCGAGCCAGCCGGCGGCGGACGGGTCCGCCTCGACCGGGTGGTCGCCGGCGGCGCCCGAGCCGTCCCGGTACAGCCCGGCGGGAGCGCCGACCGTGATCCCGAGTGCCGCGCCGAGCGCCGCGCAGGTCGTCCGTTCGAGGGACAGCACCTGCCCGGGCGCCACCAGCTCCGCGCCGACCACCCGCAACCGCGGCTCGACGGAGGTGGCGAAGCCGCCCGCGCAGGCGCGCAGCCGGATCGTGCCGCTGTCCCGGTACTGCGGCCCGGCCAGGATCAGCTCGGCCACCGCGTGCAGGGCCCGGCGGGTGCGTACGACCGTCTCGGTGTCCATGGGGGCATGCGTCTCGGTGTCCATGGGGGCATGCTCCCAGAACGGGCGCCCACCCGCGGCCTCCGCGGGAGCACGGCGGCACGAGCCGCACCCGACCGACACCCCGGCCGGGGGTGACCCCGACGACCGCCGGGTTGCCCCCCGAGCACCTGACGGCTCACCGGCTCTCGGCGGAAGCGCTCAGCGCGCGACGCTCCTGCAGCCACCGCTCGCTGAGGTGCGCCCACACACCCTGGTACTCGTCGAAGAACGGCCGGAGCCGGTCGTGCGTGAGCTCACCGGCCGGTGTTGAGGCGATCAGGTACTCGAGGTCATCGGCGAGGCGCTGGAACCGGTACTGGGTCTCCTCCATCAGAACCCAGCGCGATCGCCAGTTGAAGAACGACTCAACGGCCCCCAGCAGGGTGACCAGTGCGACGAGGGCGAAGCCCAGGCCGGCCCAGAAGTCCAGGTCCTGCAGGCCGAGAATGATCGTCGAGGCGGCGGACAGCGAGAGTGTCAGCACCTTCAACGCCGACGAGGCGCGGCGGAAACGCTTCTTCCTCGTTCGGGCGTACCCGTTGCCCTCCCGGATCTTCTCCAGGAGGTGCCCAGCGGTGTCCGCCGGGGCCAGCCCGACGCCCACGAGCCCGCCAGATCCCATGTCTCCCCCGCTTCCTCCGCCGCTCGCGGCACACCTGCGACTCCCCACCGTAGGCTCTCACACCGCACGTCCGTGGACGGACCGTCGGCTTCCTGCCGTCCGGCGGTCCCGGGCGGACCGGCCCGCGTGCGGACGGCTCCGCACCCTCGGCCTCGGCCCTGATCCGGCCGACCCGCGAACCCCTCCCGGGTCACCGGCGGCCACCGGCGGGCCGCACGGCCGCTCCGCGCTCCGCAGGGCCCGCAGGCGGAACGGGGCGGCCGCCCGGCCTCGGTCGGCGCCCGCCGCGGCATGACCCTAGGCTGAGGACATGGGCGAGTTCGACGCGTTCACGGATCTGCTGGACCAGCCGGTCTACGTGGTGACCGCTCCCGGTCCACCGCCGGCGGGGTGCCTGGTCGGGTTCGCGGGGCAGTGCTCCATCCACCCTCCGCGGTTCGTGGTGTGGATCTCCAAGGCGAACCACACGTACGACGCCGCCCTGGCGGCCGACGCGCTGGGCGTCCACCTGCTGCCGCACGGGCAGGGGCTGGCCGAACTGTTCGGCGGGCGGAGCGGCGACGACACCGACAAGTTCGCCCGCGTGGAGTGGTACCACGGGCCCTACGGCGTGCCGGTCCTCGCGGACGCGCCGGCCTGGTTCGTGGGCCGCGTCATCGACTGCGCGGACTGGGGCGACCACACCGGCCTGCTGCTGGCGCCGGTGGCCGTCAGTGCCCCGCCCACCGGCGCGTCGGTGCTGTCCTACCGGGACGTCTCCGACATCGAGGCAGGCCACCCCGCCTGATTCCCGCCCGGGCCGGGTACACCCGCACGGCGCCGCCCCCGCGCCCTTTCACGTTCCCCCGCTTTCGGTCAAGAACTCCCAGGCGCAGGCTTATTGCTTATATGATGCAGCTGCATTCCATAAGCAAAAAGGGGGAGCTGGGGCCGATGACGGGATCACCGGGGGCGCCGGGCATCGAGTCGTCCCGCGACGACTCCGTCGCCGGCCACGGCGCGCGTCGTACCACCGCCGTCGACGTGCGCCGGGTGGACCGGACCGCGCTGCTCGGCCGGGCCGCCGACGTCCGCGACGTGTACGCGCAGGCCTTCGGCCGACCGCCGTGGAACGAACCCGCCCACCTGGCCGACGAGTTCCTGGACCGACTGGGCCGGGACGCCGACCGACCGGGGTTCACCGCGGCCGCCGCCCGCCGCGCCGACGGTCGTCTCGTCGGATTCGCCACCGCCTGGACCACGCCGGAGCCCTTCCCCTCCGAAGGCTCCTACCGCCACGCCACCGAGGGCCTCGGCGAGCGCGGCACCCGCGACCTGCTGGGCGGTGCCCTGAAGATCGACGAACTGGCGGTCCACCCCGACCACGCCGGCCAGGGCCTGGGAACGGCCCTGCTGAACGCGGTGAGCGCGGCAGCGCCCCGCGGCCGGCTCTGGCTGTTCACCACGGCCGCCGCCGGCGGGCCGCTCGACTTCTACCTGCGGCACGGCTGGCGCCCGGTCACCCGCCCGGCACCGCACCCCGACGGCGTGGTCGTCCTGCTCGGCCCCCGCCACCCCGGAGCCCCGGCGGCCGCCCTCCCCGAGGCGGCACGCGCAGCCCCGCGCTAGCGTCCACTGCCTCATCGTCAAGGGTGGTGTCGTCCACAAGAACGAGCTCGACTGACCCGCCCGCCGCCGGCGCCCCCGGCGGCGGCGCGGCGGCGTCAGGAAGCGCCGCGGGCCGTTCAGGAGTGGCGGAGGGCTTCGGTGAGGCGGTGTCCCGCCTCGACGACGACCTGGGAGACGTGCGCGCCGGGGTGGCGCGAGAGGCGTTCGACCGGACCGGAGACGGAGACCGCGGCCACCACCCGGTTGGACGGGCCGCGGACGGGCGCGGACACGGAGACCACCCCCGGCTCGCGTTCACCGACGGACTGCGCCCAGCCGCGGCGCCGTACGCCGCTCAGGGCGGTGGCGGTGAAACGGGCGCCCTGGAGACCGCGGTGGAGGCGCTCGGGCTCCTCCCAGGCGAGCAGGATCTGGGCGGCGGAGCCGGCCTTCATGGGGAGGGTGACGCCGACGGGGACGGTGTCGCGAAGTCCGGAGAGCCGCTCGGCGGCGGCCACGCAGATGCGGACCTCGCCCTGGCGGCGGTAGAGCTGCGCGCTCTCCCCGGTGACGTCCCGCAGGTGGGTGAGGACCGAACCGGCGGCGGCCAGCAGCCGGTCCTCGCCGGCGGCCGCCGAGAGCTCGGCGAGCCGGGGGCCGAGCACGAACCGGCCCTGCAGGTCCCGGCTGACCAGGCGGTGGTGTTCCAGCGCGACCGCGAGCCGGTGGGCGGTGGGCCGCGCCAAGCCGGTGGCGGCGACGAGTCCGGCCAGGGTGGTCGGCCCGGCCTCCAGGGTGCCGAGGATCGAGGTGGCCTTGTCGAGCACGCCGACGCCGCTCGTGATGTCCATGGATGGGTACTCCAGTCTCGAAATCCCGTGAGCGGCGGGGGGGTCCGCCCAGGGGGGGCTCCCGCGCGGGGAGCGGGGGCGGTCAGCGAGGACGGGCCGGAGAAGTCGGCCGATTGCCTGCGCCGGGCACGAGACGGGTACGCGGAAGGGCCGGGGCGGGAAGCGCCCGGGCGAAGGACAGCACAGAGAGCACCGTGTCTCCTCATCTTTCCCGCGCCACGTTGGCGACAGGCCGGAGTTGGCACTGATCCCGGGCGGCACGGCGCGTACTTCGCACGCCGGGTCGACCGGGGAGTTGCCGGGGCTTCGTAGGGCCGGTCCCTCCACCCCTCTGGATGATTCGCGAGGAACCATACAAGATTCCCCGGCCGCCCCGCCAAACCTCCCCGCCTTCACGCCCGGGTGCTTCGTGCCCTCCGTGCCGGCGCACCGCCCGTCGGCTCCACCGGGCCGTGGCTGCCGTGCTGCCGGGCAGCTCCGGGAGGAGGAGGCCACTCCGCCTCCGATATGCCGACAGGCCAGGGTCCCTGACGCCTCGACAGGGCGGTGATCAGCCCACTCGGCCCGGGGGCCGGCGTCCGGTAGATTCTGCGGGCAGCTGATCGGCACACGAAGCGGCCGCGTGCCGCGCATTCGACACGGGGGCAATGAGTGCGGAACGGACACGTGCGGGACCGTCACCGGGAGGCCGTGCTGGAGTGCTGGCGGGCGATCGAGCTGTTCAGCCCTCCGGGCATCCCCTCGCTGCCGCGCCGGCGCCGTGCCGCGCGCTCCGGGCCCGCGGACGAGTACGTCGTGGACCTGGACCCACAACCGGGCCAGGAGCGCCTGCCGTTGCCGTGGCATCCGGACCACCCGGCGACGGCGAAGCGCCGGGCTCCCTACGGCAAGATGTGGCGCCACGAGGTGTACGGCGGCGTCTTCGACCTGGAGCTGCTGCGCCAGGCGATGATCACGGTGCTGCCCGAGGGGACCGACCCCGACCCCGGGGTGCCGCAGGCGGAGCTGGTGCTGTCGGGGCAGAGCGCCATGTTCGCCCTGGTCCTGGACGATGAGGGCCGGCCGGTGGAGGACACGTCGGTGATCTCCGCGTGCGGGTGGGCAACCGGTCGGCTCTTCGATCCCGGGCCGTCCGTGCCGGGGTGGCTGGACGGCTTCGAGGACCTGAACGACGCGTTCGGCAACGCGATCGACAAGCTGACCGCCGTCCGCATCCCCTACTCCCCCGGCTCGGGACCGGTGCCCGGGCAGCCGTCCCACCCGCAAGCTGCGGCGGATCCCGCGTCCGCGTCCCGGGCCTCCGCCTGGCGGCAGCTGCTGGCCGAGATCCTGGGCGGCGCGGCCGTGGGCGCGGTGGGGGCGCTGTTCGGCGAGGTCGCCGGCGCCGCATGGCAGGGCGCCGCGGAACCGCTCGTACGGCGCGCCGCCGACTGGGCCGCTGCCCGCCGTCCCGCCGCGGAGCACGCAGAGGACCCGGATGAGCCGGACGGCCCGGAGGACGGCCGCCCGGCCGGCTCCGGGCACGCCGCCGCGCCTGCGACCCCGGACGCGGGTCCGCCCGACGGGGCGGACGATGCGGGTCCGCGGGCAGTGGGTCTCGCCGACCTGGTCGCGCTGACCGCACAGATCGCGGACCTGTGCGGGGTCGAGGCGCACCTGAGGCCGCGGGTGATCCGCGTGCGCAGCCGGCTGGTCCACCGTCCGCGTGACCCGCGGGCGAAGGCCACCGTCGCCGCGCCGTTCCTGAACAGCCTTCTTCCACCCGACCTGGCCCGGGTGCGGGCGGCGGCCGGCGAAGGGCTCGGGCCGGCGCTGGACGCCTACCTGACCGAGCGGGACTCGGTCGACGTGGGGGCACGCACCGACGTGCGGCAGGCGCGCGAGGCCGTCCTGGCCGGGGTGGCCCCGGCTCTGGTGCCGGCCGGCCGGTGGCCCTCACCCGCGCGCTTCCCGCTCGCGCTGAGCCAGCAGTTCGCGGTGGACCGCATGCTCGCCGACCGCACCGGCACCGAGGGCGGGATGTTCTCGGTGAACGGTCCGCCGGGCACGGGCAAGACCACGATGCTGCGCGACCTGGTGGCCGCCCTGGTGGTCGAACGGGCGGCCGTCATGGCCTCCTTCGACCGGCCGGGGCAGGCGTTCACCGGCCGCGCGTGGCAGGGCCTCGACCGGCAGGGCAGGCACCGGCGCTACGTCGTCCGGCTGGACCCGCGGCTGACCGGGTTCGAGATCGTGGTCACCTCCTCCAACAACGGCGCGGTGGAGAACATCACCGCCGAACTGCCGGGCCTGGACGCACTCGGCGAGCACTGGCAGGGCGGCCCGGACCACTTCTCCGATCTCGCCTCCGCCCTGCTCGGCGGGGCGCCGGCCTGGGGCCTGGTGGCGGCCGTACTCGGCAACAAGGCCAACCGCCGGGAGTTCAGCGAGCGGTTCTGGTGGGGCCGCCTGCCGGAGCGGGAGACCGACGCCCGCACCGCCGCCGGGCTGCCGCCGCTGCGCGGCATGAAGTCGATCCTCGGCGACTGGGTGCCACCGAACCCGCCGGGGCCCCGCGGACGCCGCCCGGCCGCTGGTGCCGGCACCGTCCCGGCCGCCGCTCCCGCCCGGCCCGTGCCGTCGTGGCGCGAGGCCGTCGCCGCGTTCCGCACCGCCGAGGCCGAGGTGGAGCGCCTGCGCGCGCAACGCACCCGCCTGGCCGCCGCGCTGGAGGCCGTCGAGTCCCCGCAGGCCGCCCTGCGGATCACCGATCTGGAGGCCGCGATCGAGCGGGCCGACGCACGGGTGGGCGCGTCCGCGGCCCGCCTCGATGCGGCCGACGCTGCCGTCGCCGCCGCCCGTGCTGCCACCGCGACGGCCGAGGCCGGCCACCGGGCGGCCGGCGAGCGGGTTCCCGCGGCCCGTCAGGAGCTGGCGACCGCCCGCGCACGACTGTCCGGTGCGCGCGAACGGGCCGCGCACCACCGCGAGTACGTGGACGCACTGACCGCCCGCTACGACGCGCCCCCGGCCGTCGAACGCGGTGTGCGCGGCGGGCTGCGCCGGCTGCTGCAGAGCACCGCCGACCGGCAGGCCGCCGAGCAGCACCGCGAACGCACCCAGGCCGAGATCATGCACCTGCTCGTCCAGCAACGCCGCGCCCTCGACGACGCCGTGGAGCAGGTCGCCACCGCCGTCCACTCCGAGGCCCTGGCCACCGACCGCCACGCCGACGCCGGCAGCGCGGTCGCCGACGCCGCCGACGCACTCGCCATCGCCCGGACCCGCGAACAGGCCGCCCTCGCCCGGCAGAACGCGGCCGCCGCCGACCTCTCGGGCGCCCGCACCGCCGCCGCGGCGGCCCGGCGCGACCTCGACACCGCCATCGCCGACCTCGACGCCCGCCACCGCCGGCTGCGGGAGGCCGCGACTACGCTGCCCTCGCTGCCGCTCGGCTGGCTCCACGTCGACGAGCGCGACCAGGAACTCGGCTCGCCCTGGTCCGACGAGGCCTGGGCGACCGCCCGCAGTGACCTCTTCCTGCGCGCCCTCGACCTGCACCGCGCCCTCGTCGCCGGAGCCGCCAAGAAGGTCCACGGAAACCTCCAGGTCCTCATGGAGCTGATGACGAACACCAACGGGCCGATCCCCGACGAGGAGGTCGAGCGCGCCTGGCAGACCCTCTTCCTCCTGGTCCCGGTCGTCTCCACCACCTTCTCCTCCATCGGCAGCATGTTCGCCCGCCTCGGCCGGGGCAGCATCGGCTGGGTCCTCGTCGACGAAGCCGGCCAGGCCACCCCGCAGGCCGCCGTCGGCGCCCTGTGGCGCGCCCGCCGCGCCGTGCTCGTCGGCGACCCCCTCCAGCTCGAACCCGTCGTCACCATGCCCACCGCGCTGCAACGCCGGCTGCTGCGCGCCTACGGCGTCGACGAACAGTGGCTGCCCTCGGCCACCTCCGCCCAGGCCGTCGCCGACCGCACCAACCGCTACGGCACCTACCTGCCCGCCCCCGACGGGGACGACGAACAGGTCTGGGTCGGCTCGCCCCTGCGCGTCCACCGCCGCTGCGAAGAACCGATGTTCACCATCAGCAACGAGGTCGCCTACGGCGGCCTCATGGTCTACGGCACCCCGGGCAAACCCTTCCCCGACGACGAGCGCGACGGCCTGCTGCCGAGCCGCTGGCTCAACACCGACGACCCCACCCGGCCACCCGACGCCCCCTGGGGCGAGCGCGACCGCCGCGCCTTCGAGTTCGTCCTCGACCGGCTCGACCAGCACGGCGTCGACCTCACCCGGCTGCGGATCATCACCCCCTTCCGCGCCCTGGTCGCCGAGTGCCAGAAGATCTGCGGCAACCGCCCCGGCTGGACCTTCGAGGTCCTCGACGAACGCTGCGCCACCGTCCACCGGGCCCAGGGCAAGGAGGCCGACGTCGTCATCCTCGTCCTCGGCGGTGCCCGGCCCGGCGCCCGCGACTGGGCCGCCCGCACCCCGCACCTGCTCAACGTCGCCGCCAGTCGTGCCAAACGCCGCCTGTACGTCGTCGGTGAACGCAGCCTGTGGGCGCCGCTCCCCCACTTCGACGTCCTCGCCGCCGCCGTGGAGGAGTTCGACCACCTCCGCGACCGCGAAGCCTGGCGCCCGGGCGGCGGACCGTCGGCTGCCGAGGAGGCCTGAAGCGGGCCGGGCACGCACGTCGGCGAGCCCGCCGGCGACGGTCAGTCGCCGGCGGCCGTCCGGTCCATCGGCGCGAGGCCGGGGGTGGCCGGCAAATCGACCGGCAAATGCAGAGAACCCCCACCCGGGATCCGGGTGGGGGTTCTCTGTGAATGATTGTTCGGCGGCGTCCTACTCTCCCACAGGGTCCCCCCTGCAGTACCATCGG